>NZ_QJHA01000040.1:0-80113 GCF_006334525.1 Wolbachia endosymbiont of Leptopilina clavipes | reverse complement strand
TCTTCTGTATTATTTTTATCATGTCTTCGATCATTAATTTTGATGTTAAGTTTTTTTAAGCCTTCTTGAGGCCTGGGAATAGCTAATAACTTGCAAGTTTTTCCTTACTTGCTCAAGGTACCCTGCTATAAATCCCGCTGTTTGTCTCAGACCTATTCTAAATAAATAAGTTATTATGTGAACCAGAATCACGACCTTATCGCTATAAATATAGTTGCCACCAGCCATTTTTGGACCTTTTTCGTACCAATTTTCTATGGCATCATTGACGTAATAAAAAATATTTCCCCTCTCTTGGAGAAATTTGTTATATTCATGGCAGTTACTGACTCTCATTTTTTGTGGCATATTTTTCTTTAGTAGGTTAAATGCTTGTCTTATAGTGAATTTTGTCAGTAACTGCCAGTTCTTTTTATTTGACCTATGCAACAAAGCCATTCCAGTTTCAGCTACTCGAATAACATTTTCGTAGTCGATTCAAAATAGCATAATTAACTACACCTTTCCAAAGATGAGAGACGCGTTGGTACCACCAAAACCAAATGAATTAGAAAGCGCATATTGAATTTTATGCTCTTGAGCTTTAAGTGGTACAAAATTTAAATCACACCCTTCTGAAGGTTTGTGTAGGTTTAAAGTTGGTGGAACAATTCCATTGTTTAATGCAAGGATACTAAATATTGCTTCAACACTTCCTGCGGCACCAAGTAAATGTCCTATAGAAGATTTAGTCGAGGAAACAGGTATTTTATAGGCATAGTCACCGAATAACTGCTTCATTGCTATTACTTCAACTTTATCCCCAAGTTTTGTTGAAGTTCCATGTGCATTGATATACCCAATTTGACTTGGGCTTACTTGTGCACTCCTTAAAGCAAGTTCCATTGCCTTAAGTGCGCCTCTTCCTTCTGGATGTGGTGCTGTGATGTGGTGCGCATCTCCTGTTAACCCATATCCAGTGAGTTCTGCATATATTTTTGCTTCCCTTTTTTTTGCATGTTCATATTCTTCCAGAACTAATATACCTGCCCCTTCGCCCATGACAAATCCATCGCGTTCTTCGTCCCATGGCCTTGAGGCCTCTTCAGGCTTATCATTGAATTTAGTTGATAGCGCCTTCATCGATGCAAAACCTGCAATTCCAACTCTGCATAACGCACTTTCTGTTCCGCCTGCAATCATAATGTCAGCTTCACCGAGTTTTATAGCTCTTGCTGAGTTTATAATCGCATGCGCACCTGTTGCACATGCAGTTACCGCTGAGTCATTTGGACCTATAAATTCGTATTTAATAGAAATATGACCAGATATCAAATTTATTAGACTTGCAGGAACAAAAAATGGGCTAACACGTCTAGGCCCCTTCTCCTGCATGGTAATTACATTTTCCTGAATTGACGGAAGACCACCTATACCAGAACCAATAGCTACACCTATTCGCTCTTTATTAATATTTTTATTTTCCAAAATTAGTGAATCTTCTACTGCCTGAACAGCTGCTGCAATTCCGTAGTGAATAAAACGATCTGTTCTTTTTAGGTCTTTTTCAAAAATATAATCTGGTGGATTAAAATAGTGCTCAATGTTATCGGATTGCACAGGCACCTGCCCTGCAACCTGACAAGCAAGATCAGAAGAGTCGAACCTATCTGTATTGATTGCTTTGATGCCAGATTTACCTTCTTTCAGCTTTGACCAGGTGTTATTAACATCTGCTGCTAGTGGAGTAATTAAGCCAACACCGGTAACTACTACTCTTCTGCTCATTCAACATCAATTGTTTGCTTTGTTTACTACATATTCAACTATCTGTTCCATAGTTTCCATTTTTTGCGCATCTTCATCAGGAATCTCTATACCAAATTCTTCTTCAGCTGCCATGATTATTTCAACTGCATCTAAACTATCTGTGCCATGATCTGAAAGATTTGAAGAACTACCAAATCCCTCTACATCCTTACTGATGTGCTCTAGTATAATCTTCTTTACTTTTTCTTCTATATCTTCCCTAGTGCTTTTTGCCAATTCGCTCATTTCTTACTAAAAAATAACCTATTCTCTGATGTTATAAGAAATTTTGATGTTTGCAATAGCTTTTATGATTATATAAACTATTAAAAACTTCCTATCTCTTAGCACTCGATAGTTAATAAATTTAAAAATGCTAGACGAAACAACAAAAAATTTGCTTGTTGTAGAAGTGAATAAGCTCTTACCTGAAAATAGCGAGAATAGACTTATATCAGCTATGCGTTATGTGCTTCTTGCTCCTGCAAAACATATACGTTCTTTTTTAGTTATAGCATCTTCGTCGATATTCAACATAAAGGTTGAAAAAGCAATAACAGCAGCAGCAGCAATTGAATTTATTCATGCTTACTCCCTAATTCACGATGATCTGCCATGTATGGATAACAGTGACACCCGCAGAGGCCAGCCAAGCTGCCACAAAAAATTTGATGAAGCAACAGCAGTACTGGCCGGAGATGCATTACTTACCCTGGCTTTTGAGGTATTATCTTTGTTAAATTGTGAGATCATAAAAGTGCTCTCTCAAGCAATAGGAATGAAGGGAATGGTGGGAGGGCAGATTTTAGATATAGGTGCAGATTTTGACAAAATAAAAGAAATTCATTTGATGAAAACTGCAAAACTATTTGCAGCTTCATGTGAAATAGGGGCTATAATAGGCGGCGCTACAGACAAGGAGCGGGAAGCATTATATAACTATGGAATAAATCTAGGGCTTATTTTTCAATCCAAGGATGATATCGAAGACTATGAGCAAGATAAAACAAACAATTTAATGTCCGTGCTTGGCAAAAATGAAATGGAAAACTATATAGATAGTCTCTTTAAACAGGCCTCAGATAATTTAAGTACGCTTTCAGGGAATACTAATGACTTATATGATTTATTGAATCAAGTAAAAAAAGATGGTTAGAAAAATTATATTACAAATGTTTATCTCTGTAGTAATGATTCTCACTTTAGCTTCTGCTTTTATAATTACGGTTGTTTATATAAACAAAGATAAACCAGAGAAAAGGGAAAAGCTTTACGAAATAAATGCTACACATGGTGGTTTGACACAGATGATAGCAAGTTATTTGGTCAGGCCGATACTTGAATCAGCTCTTGATCGTTATATTGAAAAGCATGGGTTAGCAGAATATTTAGAAGAAATAACACAGCAAAAAGAAGAAGAGATGATAAACTTTTATGAAATTACTGAAGGCAGTGGCAGTAAAGTTTTCTGTGGCCAAGAAGTTCTGCTACAAATGTACAAAGTCTCCAACAACCTAGCAACGCTACTTCCGACTGATGTCAATTTGAAAATAGGTCAGGATTACTTAAAAGAAGTGAGTTTAGGGGTAATAGGTATGAAAGAAGGCGGAGAGCGTGTAGTTACTATTGCTGCTGATGACAACAAAATGAGTTTTAACTCTTATTACATCAAATTGATTGAAGTAAAAGATAAATATCCCGATTCAGTAAATAACCTGATGATTTTTAATGACTTAATTAACAAAACTGGAAAACGAGTAAAATGTGGCGATGAGATATCAGTTCAATATAGCATAAAGAGACATAATGGTGAGTATATAATCAAAGATCAAATAGTGCAGTTTAAGGTTGGTGACAAAAAAATACCACTTGCTATAGAACTTGGAGTTGTGGGAATGAGAGCTGGTAATAAAAGAACAGTTCTTTCTCCACCTGATCTTTTAACTGATGTGTTAACAAAAGGCATAGATTGTGATATTGCAATAATTGATTTAAGCTTGAATTCTACTATTGAAAAATAGCTTAAAGAATTACGAAGTAAGAAAAAATAAAACCTCTTGAATGCTCTATATTATTTAAAGTAGGCTTCCTCTAAAGTATAAATTTAGATAAATCAAGCTGCTTTGAAATTGACTCTAGTGTATCTCTTACATATTTGCTATCTATAACAAATTTTTCACTATTTTTTTCAGAAGCGATAAAACTTATTTCATCCAAAAGCTTCTCCATGACAGTATGAAGTCTTCTTGCACCTATATTTTCCACTTCTCTATTAACTGTAAATGCTATTTCAGCTATAGTCTCTATACCATCATCAGTAAACTCAAGTGTTACATTTTCCGTTTTCATTAACGCTATATACTGTTTTAACAAACTAGATTCTGGTTCCTTTAATATTTTTATTAGATCCTCTTGAGTAAGCGCCTTAAGTTCCACTCTAATTGGCAATCTACCCTGTAATTCTGGTAAAAGATCAGATGGTTTAGATAAATGAAAAGCACCAGATGCAATAAATAATATATAGTCTGTTTTTACGGGGCCATACTTAGTTGAAACAGTTGTTCCCTCAAGTAATGGTAACAGATCGCGCTGCACTCCTTCTCTGTTGACTTCACCTTTTATTTCTGTACGTGCTGCAATTTTATCTATTTCATCTAAAAACACTATGCCTTCATTGCTAACAAGATCAATCGCTTCTTTGATTATCTTGTCTTCATCCATTAACCTTTCGCTTTCTTCATTAATCAATATTTCACGTGCTTCTTTCACTTTAACTGTAATAGTTTTTGTTTTTTTGCTCCCATTAAACATCTTGCCCACGATTTCTGTTACGTTTATCATACCAATTTGCCCACCTGGCATGCCAGGTATATCAAAAGTGGGTAACATACCCTTGCTCTCCCTGACGTTAATAGAAACTTCTCCATCTTCAAATTCCTTATTTCTCAGTCTTTCTCTGAAAACTTTTTTGCTTTCCTCGGTTGCATCTTCACCAACCATGGAGTTGACTATTATCTTTTCAGCCAAACCTAAAGCTTTTTTAGTTAAGGCTTTACGTGCTTTTTCCTTAACTAAAACTATTGCTGCGTCAACTAAATCACGTATTATCGAGTCAACATCACGTCCAACATATCCTATTTCAGTAAATTTCGTTGCTTCAACTTTTATAAAAGGTGCACCAGCAAGCTTTGCTAAACGGCGAGCTATTTCAGTTTTACCAACTCCCGTATGGCCTATCATGAGTATATTCTTAGGTATAATCTCTTCACGTAGTGGAAGTGGGACTTTATTTCGACGCCAACGATTTCTGAGTGCAATAGCAACAGCGCGCTTTGCATCATTCTGCCCGATTATAAATCTGTCTAATTCTTTAACTATCTTCTGTGGTGGTAGATCATCTAATAAAGCTTGTGAGCTTTGAATGCTGCTACTTCCTGTACCTTCATTTTCATAGAGGCTATTTTTCTCATTATAGTCATCATTATTATCAAATTGACCTACTACAGATTGACTAGAAAAATTGGCACACAAAGTTCTTGACATGTTACTCCTCTATTTTTTCGATAATTAGATTATGGTTTGTATAAACACATATATCGGCAGCTATCTTCATAGCCTTTTTTGCAATCTCCTCTATTGATATTCCTTCAACGTCAATCAAAGCTTTTGCTGCAGATAAAGCAAAATTTCCTCCAGAGCCAATGGCTGCAATGCCATCTTCAGGTTCAAGAACATCACCCGCTCCTGTAATGACCAATGAAATGGACTTGTCTGCCACGATCATCATAGCTTCTAATTTTCTTAGATATTTATCCATTCTCCAGTCTTTTGCAAGTTCAACACATGTCCTCATTAACTGTCTTGGGTGCTTATCAAGTTTAGATTCTAGCCTTTCGAAGAGAGTAAATGCATCAGCTGTTGCTCCAGCAAAACCGGCAATTACGGAATCACCAGAAAGACGCCTAACTTTTTTTGCTCCAGATTTTATAACGGTATGGCCTAGCGAGACTTGCCCATCACCTATTACTACTACATTTTTGTCTCTTCTAATTGACAGTATAGTAGTACCATACATTTTACTGCTGTCATGGTGAATCATTTTTTTGTTATTTTAATTCGTTATATTATATTAAGATTATAACTTATAATATAGTACTTTTCTTATAACATTTAAAGTGTAGATGCAAAACATAATTCATCCAAATCTGGAAAAAGATATAAATAATTGGTTCAAAACAAAATTTAATGGTTTTACATTACCATTTTATAGCTCCATAGATCTTAGGAATTCAGGCTACAAAATTGCTCCAGTAGACGCCAATTTATTTCCTGCAGGGTTTAATAACCTAAGTGAAGTATCAAAAGCGATAGCAGCAAAATTGATAAAAAGCTACTTCGAAACAAAACAATATAAAAAGGCCCTTATAATACCGGAGAATTACACGCGAAATAAAATGTATATAGAAAATGTATTTGCTATAGAAAAGGTACTACAACTCGCAGGTTTTGAAACTAGAATTGGCCTCTTTCATAATGAAACGTACAATTTAATAGAACAGTATGAAACTGTTGTGAAAGAAAACTCTTTGCTGAAGACAACTTCAGGATTTGTGCCTGATATTATTATACTGAACCGTGATATGACGAGCCACATTCCAGACACGCTAGAAAACGTAAAACAAGAGATAGTGCCAAGTCCATTATATGGCTGGCACAGTAGGCAGAAATTTCAATATTTTGAAATCTATCAAAAATTAGTGTCCGAATTTTGTGGCGAATTTAAAATGGACCCATGGCTTATTTCTGTGCTTACAGAAAGCTGTAATGGAGTTGACTTTAATGATGATTCATCACTAGGAGCAGTAGCGACTAAAGTTGACCAAATATTATCTCTAGTGCAAAAAAAATATGAGGAATATGAAATAAAAACACAACCTTACGTTTTTATCAAAGCAAGCAATGGCACATATGGAATGGGCATTATAACAGCAACAAGTGGAAAGGAAATATTAAATCTCAATAAAAAAAAGCGTCATAAAATGAAAAAGATAAAAGAAGGAATAGCAATCAATAGTGTTATTATACAAGAAGGTGTACCAACTATTGACATATTTAAAAGTAGTTCTGCAGAACCGCTAATATACTATATAGGAGATACTCCAACATGTTACTTATACCGATGTAATAGCAGGAAAGATGTATATTCTAGCTTGAATTCCACTGACTGTGAATTTCATGACATCAGCCAAGAAAATAAAACTTTGCCACTTTGGAATATTGTTAGCAAATTAGCAGTGCTAGCATTGGCAGTAGAAATTAAGTCTTTTCATCTCTAATAATTAATTTCTACAATGCTGCCATTATGCTGAATATGGTGAGCGTCATCAAGTCCAGTAGAAGGATCAGTACAATTATTAGGTTGATTGACAAACTTATCGATGTTTGATACTAGATATGCTATGCTTAGTATCAAACTGACCGTAACAGTTAAGTTGAAATTATAGATTATGCCACCACCCAAGTCTATTGGTATGGTTGGAAGTTCCATTCTTTTTAATATGAAGCTTAACAAGCCCAATGACAAAGCGAATGTGCTAAAAATAACTTCTTTGCCATATTTAGCAGACTTTTCAGAATCCTTATTATCTAGATACTTCTTCCATGTATAATAATAGTTTATGCATTCTGAAAATAGAAATAGAACTGCTGATGTTAAGCTAATATAACTTATTACATCCTTGTTGTTTCTAGCTAAGAAATGAATGATTTTTGTCTGCATCAATATTCCTATGACACAGTTTGCCAAGAAGGCTAAGCTACCCACAACCTGTATTGGTTTTTCAGGTTCATTTCCCCCTTTACCATTCTGAAGTTTTTTAGATTTATATCCAGCTAAATTGAGACCAAAGTGAAGAGCAAATATTATTGATGTTGGTAGTTTTATGAACTTAGAAATATCTAATATAGTACAAATATTGGATATGTTGTTATCAATAGACTCGCAACAGAATTGCAATGAAATTTTACACAATATGCCTGTTAAACCTACTGCAATACAATACATCTTTCTAATATCATGATTGTGAGCATCATGTATACTTTCTATAAATGTATTTGGCTTACCTTTTGGCATAAATAGATAATAAAATAATAACTTTTTAATATTATACTATAAAAATCTAAAAAGAAAAGTGCTATAAATCAGTACTTTGAGAGTGATCTAAACATAAATCGGCCAAGCACTTGATAAATAAGAGATCAGTACTGAGAGTTGGTACGCGAAAGTAATATCCGTCTTTGATAATTGCTTTATACTCTATATCAAGTTCAACCAGTGTTTCAGAATGCTCAGAAACAAAAGATATAGGTGATAAAACTACAGGTATATTATCGTCTTTCGCGCGTGATAGCTCACTTTCAGTGCTAGGCTCCAACCATTTTACAGGGCCAACCTTACTCTGATAACATATTCCCCAATCAAGATCTTCAATATTCAATTTTTTTACTATTAATTTTACTGTTTTTTCTATCTGTGAAGCGTAAGGGTCGCCTTTTTTAATGATACTAAGAGGTAAGCTATGAGCCGAGAATAGGACTCTTGGCTTACCGATTTTGCTAGCTAATTTATAATATTTAGACGTCAGATTAACATGAGCTTCAATAAAGTTTTCATTGTCATAATAATGGTGAATTGTTTTTGTGTTACATTCCAGTTTGGCATTTTTTTGCCAATTCTCGATGGATGATAGAGTTGTGGTGGTTGAATATTGCGGATATAGTGGTAACAGAATGATTTCGTCAGGGTCGAATTGCTTTACGCTTTTAACAACTTCATCAGCAAATGGATGCCAATAACGCATGCAGATGAATATCTTATATACATGGTTTCCATTTTCATTTAATTTTAGTTCTAAAGCATCAGCTTGTGCTTTCGTATTCTCCAAGATTGGCGATTTACCTCCAATGTGCTCGTATATTTCTTGTGCAGTACTTTCTCGCCTTTTGGAGATAAACTTTGCTAAAAGAAAGCGGAAAGGATTGGGTAGATTGACTATTCTTCTATCATAAAATAGATTAAACAAGAAAGGACGTACTGCACTTAGTGAATCAGGTCCACCAAGGTTAAATAAGATTACTGCCTTCTTCACTGACAGCACCTTTCTTCAGGTTTGCCTATAAAATCAGCTACACACTCATCAAGTTTAGTTACAGGCACTAAATTTCTCACACTGGCATACAATAGATGAGCGGATCTCTTCATGTTACTCTGTGTAGATGCAAAGCCTCTATCGAAAACCACATCAACACAAAAACTTGGCACTGCTTCAAGAAGTTCAACAGCAGCCAAAGATATCATTATGCAGCTTTGTGGAGCCTTCAGAAAAATCGTAAGGGGAAAAAGTAAAACCCTAACAAAGAGAGAGGGAGGACTTTCATTCATTAGTTGTCCTTGATTAGGAGAATTATACTCAATATGCTGTCTGTTTTTATCAAAGATAGGAAATTTTATAATGTCTTTCTTAAATTCCTGCTCTATTTGTTTCTTGGTATAATTTTCATTATTAGTCATTTTTTTCAATAACTTTTCACGCAAGTGAAAGGTTCTTACAACAAAACATGTTGCAACCATCAGTGCAGCACATATAAGTGCGCACTCGATAAGGTTTATGTTGCCTACCATAGCTGGTAATACAAAGCAAAAAAACAGCGGTATGGCAATCATTTCACCAAATGGAACAACGTTCCTTTTCATTGCAAAAGCGGTACCTTCTTTTAATTTTGTATTATTGTGTAAGCTATACTCTAAATAACTTAAAAATGCCAAATTAAAGGTTAAAAAACCTTTTGTTCCGCAGAAAATTGATGATTTAAGATTATTCACTAGTTTCTTACGACAGTAAACCATAAACTACCCCTTGATGTTTTATTCTTGACTATAAATAAAAAATCTCTTTGATGGAACAAAAATTCACAATAAAGTAAATATACGATCTTAATATAAGGGAATGATATGGCAATTGAGAGAACACTTTCGATATTAAAACCTGATGCAGTAAAAAATAATATTACAGGCAGTATAAATTCTTACATTGAAAAATCTGGACTAAAAATTATAGCACAGAGAAAGATGCTGCTGACAAAAAAACAAGCAGAGCTGTTTTATGAAATTCATAAGGATAGGCCTTTTTTTGAAGAGTTGGTGGACTTTATGACTTCTGGGTCTGTGATAGTTCAAGTTTTAATCGGTGAAAATGCAGTCAGTAAATACAGACAAATCATGGGTGCTACAGATCCAAAACAGGCAGATAAAGGTACAATTAGGGGTGATTTTGCTAATGATATTAGTGAAAATAGAGTGCATGGTTCTGATAGTCTAGAGAATGCTCATAGAGAAATAGCTTTCTTTTTTGCTGAATGTGAATTGGTGTAGTTTTACTTTTTTACATATTAAATTTCTGAATTTTATGTTGAACTGTATAATATTAGCCCAATTTTTAGTTTAAGCAATATTAAGGGAAAGCTTTTTCATGCACAGTATAGATAATATTTAAAATGGATCATGTTGTTAACGCTTATAATAGATCTGAAGCTTCTATAGTTAGAGGAGAAGGAGTATATCTCTTCGATAAGGATGGTAAAAAATATTTAGACTTTGCTGCAGGAATTTCTACAATCTCTCTAGGGCATTGTCATCCATACATTACAGATAAACTGAAGGAGCAACTGGATTCATTATGGCACTGCTCTAATATTTTTACTATTCCTCAGC
This sequence comes from Wolbachia endosymbiont of Leptopilina clavipes, assembly GCF_006334525.1. Lineage (NCBI taxonomy): Bacteria > Pseudomonadati > Pseudomonadota > Alphaproteobacteria > Rickettsiales > Anaplasmataceae > Wolbachia > Wolbachia endosymbiont of Leptopilina clavipes. The sequence continues at coordinate 69,555 of NZ_QJHA01000040.1, read as the reverse complement.
AGGAAAGGCTTGCTCAGCGTTTAACAGAACTTACCTTTGCCGATAAAGTTTTTTTCTGCTCAAGTGGACTTGAAGCAACAGAAGCTGCAATTAAATTTATTCGCCGCTATTTCTACTTAAATGGACAAGAAAAGCGCAGTCACATCATTACAATTGAAGGAGGTTTTCATGGCCGCAGTATTGCTGCAATTTCAGCTGGGGGAAATGAAAAATCACGCGAAGGTTTTGCTCCACTCCTTTCTGGTTTTGATAAAGTTCCAAGAAATAACATTGAAGCATTAGAAAAGAAAATCAATAGCGAAACAGCTGCCATATTTTTAGAGCCCATACAAAGTGAAGGCGGAGTACATCCATTGGACGTAGAGTATCTTAAAAAAGTAAGAGAGATAACAAAAGCTCAAGGAATAATTTTATGCTTTGATGAAGTGCAATGCGGATATGGACGGATTGGCTCTCTATTTTACTATCAAAATATAGGAGTTGAACCTGATATGCTCACTTGTGCGAAGGCTATGGGTAATGGATTTCCTCTGGCTGCATGTTTAGTAAAAGATTATATAGCAGAAGCAATCACTCCAGGAACTCATGGGTCAACTTATGGAGGTAATCCACTTGCCATGACTGTTGGTAATGCAGTACTCGATGTAATGCTAAAGGAAGGCTTTTTTGACCATGTTAAGAAGGTCAGTAAATATCTAAAAGAAAAGTTGTTGCCTTTGACTGAAGAATTTCCGAAGATCGTTTCAGAAGTTCGTGGGGAGGGTTTATTGATAGGGATAGAGCTTAGAGTACCTTTGGCTGATAAAATTGTTAAACAATCTCTTGACAAAGGCTTAATAATGACTAAAATTTTAAATAATAGGGTAATAAGAATAACTCCTCCACTTGTTGTTGAGAATATGCATGTGAATGCAGTGTGTGATATATTTCATGATTTATTTTTTTATATTAAAGATATATAGACTTGCAAATGCTTCTTACAACATATAAAATCAACTCTGTTTCTATATCGCAATAACATCATACTTTAATGGATTGGTTATTGATTTCAGTATTGTCAGCAATTTTTTTCTTATTGATTTTATCGTTTTTGTTCTCAGGAGCAGAAATAGGGTTAACCTCAATTAGCCGATCCCGAGTGAATAAACTAAAGCTAGAAGGTAACAAAAAAGCCAAGATAATAGAGCTTTTGTTAGGTAAAAAAGAATTAACAATAGGAACAATATTACTGTGTAATACAATTATTAACATTACTTGCTCTGCTTTATTTACAGTAATATTTATAAATTCTTTTGGGAGTGAGGGCATATTTCTTTCAACATTCATGATGACGTTTTGTATTTTGCTATTTTGTGAAGTTTTACCAAAAACTTACGCCATGCAAAATCCTGAAAAATTTACATTACTTTCTGCTTATTTTATGCTGTTTTTTGTCAAGGTTCTTTCTCCATTGACATTAGGCATTCAGTTTATTGTCAATATCATTCTGAAGTTATGTGGGCTTCATAAGAATAGGGAGGTAATATCTGCAGCAGATGCAATGCGTAATATGATTACTCTTCACCGCAGTGAGGGCACTATGTTACAACAGGATTTAGATATGCTAAATAGTATACTTGATTTGGCTGAGACAGAAATATCACAAATTATGACCCACAGGAGAAACTTATTTTCTCTTGATATAGATCGAAACAAAGAAGAGTTAATAAGAGAGATTTTAACCAGTAGCCATAGCAGAGTACCTTTATGGCAAAAAGAACCAGATAATATTGTTGGAGTGGTTCACGTGAAAAATCTAATAAATGCTTTGCGTGAAAAGGATAATAAAATAGAGATTGCCAAAGTTATGTCAAAGCCTTGGCTTATACCAGAAAGTACGCCACTCAGTGTACAACTTCACAACTTCCGTAAAAACAGGAAACACCTTGCATTTGTTATTGATGAGTATGGAGCACTACAGGGAATCGTAACTCTTGAGGATATACTGGAAGAAATAGTTGGAGAAATTTCAGATGAACATGATTTGATCACAGAGAATTTTATAAAAAAGATATCCGATAATATGTATCACATAGAAGGAAAATCTACTATTAGGGATATTAATAGACAGTTACATTGGGATCTTCCTGATGAAGAAGCTACAACTCTAGCAGGTATGATTGTAAACGAGATAGAGCGCATTCCTGAAGAAAATGAAGAGTTTTCCATGTACGGTTTTTACTTTAAGATTTTAAAAAAAGATAAAAATATTATTACTATGATTGAAGTACAAGTAAAAACTGATAATACTGTAGTAGCAATTAATTAGTTGGGTTCTATGGAAGATAAAGTAAAAATAACGGCTGAAGATTTGAAGAGCTATATAGAGAGAATCGAAAAACTTGAACAAGAAAAGAGGGATGTGCAAGATCACATTCGTGATGTATATGCAAAAGCTGCAGATGAAGGTTGGGATATAAAAGTGATGAAACAGATTATTAGGCTAAGAAAGATGGATGATGATGACAGGGAGGAACAGGAAATATTACTTGATACCTACAAACGTGCATTGGGAATGAGTTACGAAGGTGAATAGTAGGATTGTAATTGGAATAAGTGGAGCATCTGGTTCTATTTACGGTGTACGGATTCTAGAGGCACTAAAAAATACCAATCATGAAACTCATTTAGTGATCAGCAGTGCTGGAAAAATAACTATAGCTCATGAGATTAAAGAAAAACTTGAAGATATTATATCGCTTGCAGATTTTTACTATTCTGAAGAAAAAATAGGAGAAAAAATAGCAAGCGGCTCATTTAAAACCTCAGGTATGGTTATTGTTCCATGTTCTATGAAAACAATGTCTGAAATAGCATCGGGGGTGACTTCCAATCTATTAACAAGGGCTGCAGATGTAACTCTAAAAGAAAGAAGAAAATTAGTTCTTATGGTGCGAGAATCTCCACTACATCTTGGACATCTCCGAAATATGTTAAAACTAACGGAGATGGGAGCAATTATTGCTCCGCCGATGACTGCTTTTTATATTAAACCAAAATCTTTGGATGATATTGTAAATCATGCTGTTGGTAAAGTATTGAATTTATTTGATATTGCATTACCTGACTTCAAGGAGTGGCAAGGAAATGTCAATTATTATTAACGGTAAAAAAATAGCAAATGATCTCTGTGAGGAGCTATCAAAAAAAATTGATATTTTAAAGAAAGAGTATAATGTTTTTCCTTGTCTTAAAGTAATTCTTGTGGGTAGCAATCCAGCAAGTCAGGTCTACGTTCGTAATAAACAAAGAAAAGCAGAATCAATAGGTATAAATTCTGAAACTATTGTTTTGCCTGATAGTATCTCAGAAGATGAATTGATTGAAAAAGTTAATACATTAAATGAAGATTCATCTGTGCATGGAATTTTAGTTCAGTTACCTTTACCAAAGCACATCAGTGCAAGTAGAATAATTAATACAGTAAGTGTTGAAAAAGATGTAGATGGCTTTCATGATGAGAATGTTGGCAGGTTAGTTAAAGGTGAAAAAAATTGTCTGATACCTTGTACTCCCAAAGGTTCTTTGCATTTAATTCAGTCAGTTGAAAATAATCTGTCCGGTAAAAATGTGGTAATCATTGGCAGATCAAATATTGTGGGTAAGCCAATGTTTCACCTATTGTTGCAAGAAAATTGCACTGTTACCATCTTGCATTCACAAAGTAGGGATTTAGCTGATTATTGCTCTAAAGCGGATATAGTAGTTGCAGCAGTTGGAAAGCCAAATTTTGTTCAAGCAGATTGGATAAAAAAAGGTGCAATAGTGATCGATGTTGGCATAAATAGCGTTAACTTGGGAAATCAAAGTAAGCTTGTGGGTGATGTTGACTTTGAGGGAGTAAAAGAAAAAGTCAAGGCTATTACTCCAGTACCCGGGGGTGTTGGCCCAATGACAATAGCATTTCTTATGATGAACACTGTAATTGCTGCTTGCTTGCAGCGGGGAGTTGATGCTTCTGATTTCATTAATTGAGGGCATAAGAAAAATAGATACCCGTCTCTAGATAATAACATCGAATTTTTATCCAAATAGCAAACCTCTTTGCAGGATTATCTTATTCACTACAAGAAATATGCAATTTAGGACATTAAAAATTATAACGTATGCCTACTTCTATGATTGCATCTGGTATTTGTACTGGTGGCTTGAAGGCACTTAATTGCCCACTTGCAGCAATAGCAACTGTAGCAACTATCTGCGGAGTAAATTCATAATCAACACCTACCTTTAGTTTATAGGAAATAGAACTCAGTATTTTGTCTACTAAAGATGGATCAGACGTTACTTTGCTTCCATCAGCAGCTAGTAGAGCTGGAGCTTCTTGACTCTTTTCTTCCCCTTCCCTTTATTATCGTTTTCTGTAACATCTTTATTCGTAATTTTACCTGAATCATCTCTATCTGCAACATTTTTGCCTTTAGTTTCACCTGTACTACTGCCACCGAAGCCAAAAGAAGGCAATACTTGGATATATCCACCTAAACCTACACTAGCATATAGTTTAATAGGATCAATGTCAAAATCAGGGTAATAACGGTAATTCGCCAACAAGCTAGCTCCTACTTTCCTTTTTTGTTTATCAGTTATATCACTTATGTTGGCAAGAACCTCAAGTTCAAATTTAGAATTTTTGTCATAATTATAACCAAAAACAACGCTAGGTTTCATTTTAAAAGTATCACCCCATCCAGCACCAAAGTTTAAACCTACATAGTACTGATCTTCGTACCGATCTTCTAACTCACTTGCACTACTACTAGCTGTACTTGCTAAAGATGAAGCAAGCAATATAGCAAACAATTTTTTCATTTTCATATTACTCATATGTAACATTCCTTAAAACATACTAAAATAAGTGTTCAAACATGCTAGCAGCAAGTTTTGAGCATTGCTTATGGTTACACCTAACCATTAAACATGTACACAATGCCATCCAGCATTAAAACTATAACGTACTCCTACTTCCAGCATTGCATCTGGTATTTGTTTTGCTTTTAAACCACTCAGTTGCCCGCCTACGGTTAAAGCAGCTGTACCAACTATCTGTGGAGCAACTTCATAATCAACACCAACCTTCAGTTTGTACGAAATAGCACCCAGTATTTTATCTAGTGTTTCAGTGCCAACAATGTCAAAAGGATATACTTGTAGATGTCCTCCTAAACCTCCACTGACATATAGTTTCACAGGATCAATGTCAACGTCAGGATAATAACGGTAATTTGCTAATAAACTAGCTCCCATTTTCTTGGTTGCCTTACCAAACATATCACTTACGTCGGTGAGAATCTCAAGTTCAAACTTAGAGCTTTTATCATAATTATAACCAAAAACTAAGCCAGGTTTTATTTTTAATCCAGTGCCCCATCCACCACCAAAGTTTAAACCTGCGTAGTACTGCTCTTTTGCACTATTACTAGCTGCTTTATTACTAGCTGCACCTGCTAGAGATGAAGTGAGCAAAACAGCTAAAACACACAATCCTTTTATTTTCATATAACTACCCATACAAAAAAATATATAATGCACAAGTATATATCCTTTATATTAAAAAAGATATAATCTCATATCAAAAAAAGTATACCTACGAAATTAGGGACATGCTACTCAAAATTTTTATATAACTATGTTTACTACCTTATTTGGTACAGCATATATAGTGCGAATTTTGCTTTGATCGATTCTATTGGATACAGAATCTGTTGCTATTTTCTTCAATTTTTCTTGAGGTAAATCAGTTTCTACTTTGATAGTCGCACGCAACTTTCCATTAATCTGTACTGCCACAGTTACCATATTATCAATTAGTAGTGATTCATCAGCTTTTGGCCAAGGTTGCATATATAGCATGCCTTCGCCTCCTATTTTTTGCCATAAATTTTCAGCCAGGTGTGGCATGAATGGTTCGATTACTCTAATTAGTATACATACACCTTCATCAATAAGAGATTTTCCAGTTTTTACGTCTATTTCAGCTATTAAATTTGTCATTTCACGAAACTTTGCTACCACACAGTTTAATCTGCAGTTTTCCAAGTCATCTGTAAGCACTTGCAATAGTTTATGGATTTTTTTTCTGTACTCTAGGAGTTTACCTACAATGTTTTCATTATCATAGTGTATGTTTACGGGCCTAAGTTGCACTACCATACGCCACAATTTATTTATGTAGCGAAAACAACCTTCCACGCCATCATCAGACCATTCCATATCTTTTTCTGGGGGGGTATCGGATAATACAAACAAACGAGCAGTATCAGCACCGTATTTTTCTATGATAAAGTTTGGGTCAACTGTATTCTTCTTTGACTTACTCATCTTTTCGACTTTTCCAACTTGGATCTTAGCACCCTTCGCAATCAACTCTTTTGCTTCTTCGGAAAAGAGCCATTTGCCATTCTCATCTTTATAAGTTATATGGCAGACCATTCCTTGAGTGATTAAAGTAGAGAAAGGCTCTTTAACGTCAAAATAGCCACATTTAGTTAAAGCACGGCAGAAAAACCTTGAGTAAAGCAAATGTAGAATTGCATGTTCTATTCCACCTATGTAATAATCAACAGGCATAAAACGATTACAAGTATCTTTATTAATCGATTTATTTTCACTGCAAAATGCAGCAAAATACCAAGAAGATTCAAAAAAAGTGTCAAATGTATCAGTTTCACGTTCTGCTTGCTTTCCGCACTTTGGACAATCAACAAATTTCCAGGTTGGGTGCTTATCCAGGGGATTACCACCACTTGTAAATTCTACATCTGTTGGTAGAACAACAGGGAGGTCTTTTTCTGGAACTGGAACAATTCCACAATCTTTACAATGTATAATAGGTATAGGACATCCCCAATAACGTTGCCTTGAAATTCCCCAATCGTGTAGACGATAGTTTATTGTTTTCTTACCTATTCCTTTTTCTTCAAGTTTTTTTATGATTACTTTTTTTGCCTCATTAATCATTAATCCGTTTAAGAATTCAGAATTGAACATCACTCCATCACCGAAGTACGGTTCTTTTAAGATCTCTGTGGTCTCTTCACAAACTACAGGAATAATCGGTAAACCATACTTCTGTGCAAATTCAAAATCACGCTGATCATGTGCAGGGCAACCAAAAATCGCACCTTCTCCATACTCCATCAACACAAAATTCGCTATATAAATTGGTAATTCCTTGTCGAGAAATGGGTGCCTGACGTTCAGTCCAGTGTAAATTCCAATTTTTTCATCATTCTCCCCCTTTGCCTTCATATTACCAATAAAGTCTCTTATTTCTTTGTCCTTAAGGTCTTGTACAATAGGGTGCTCTGCTCCTACTGCAAGAAAAGAAGCTCCAAATAAAGTATGAGGAGAAGTTGTAAAAATCTTTAATTTCTTATTCAGGCCAACTATTTCAAAATCTATAGTTGCCCCTTCAGATTTTCCTATCCAGCGCTCTTGCATAGTTTTGACTTTTTCTGGCCAATTTTTTAAACTTTGCAGACAATGAAGCAAATCTTCAGCAAAATCAGTAATCTTTAAAAACCATTGGAATAACTTACGTTTTTCAACAACTGCACCTGATCGCCATCCTTTTCCATCAACCACTTGCTCATTTGCAAGCACTGTTTGGTCCACTGGATCCCAATTAACCCACGACTCTTTTCGATAGGCAAGACCATGCTTTAAAAAATCCAGAAAAAATTTCTGTTCGTGTTTGTAATAATCAGGCTCACATGTGGAAAGCTCGTGATTCCAATTGTAGGAAAGACCTATAGATTTTAGCTGTGCACGCATATTGTCTATATTCTCTTTTGTCCACGCCGCAGGGTTAATATTATTGTCCCTTGCTGCATTTTCAGCTGGTAATCCAAACGCATCCCAGCCAATTGGGTGCAAAACCTCAAATCCATGAGCTCTCTTGTAACGTGCTATAACATCTCCTATTGCATAGTTACGCAGGTGCCCCATATGAATCTTACCAGATGGATATGGAAACATTTCCAACACGTAACATTTCTTCTTTTTACTATCTTTGCTTACAGAAAAATCCCACTTATTTTGGTAGAATTTTTCAACGTTTTTAAAATCATATTTCATAAATTCAATCACAGTTTATATGTACTAAAGGATCGACTGCTTGACCATTATGCCTTATTGTGAAACACATCTGCGGATCTTTATCTTGTGTGCTTGATTTACCTGCAGATCCAATTACTTGACCTTGTTTTACTTTATCACCAATTTCAACTTGTATGTTTTTTAAATAGGAGTACATAGTCATGTAATTATCTTTATGTTCCACTATAATTAAATTTCCGTACCACCTCAGGCCTTTGCCTACGTATATTACTTTGCCAGGTGCAGAAGCAATAACCTTTGTTCCACTTTGAGCAGTAATTTTTATGCCATCTTGACATATTTTATCAGAAGAGGTAACTGCACCTTTAACCGGTATTACAAATTTACACATGCTTTGTGCATTATTGTTATATACCTTATCTACAAAGGCTTTTCTACTTTCTTTTCGCAGCGAAGAATCAACATTTTCTTTAATCAAATGATACTCCCTTGTGTACTCTAGGTCTCTTTTCCCATAAAATTCTTCGCCTTTAAGTAGTACAGGTGCAGGTTTTTGCAGGCCACAGCTTATCAGTATTGCTGATAATATAAAGAACAAGGCTATACGACACATACACTTATCTCTAGATATATCAACTTTCACAAAACTTTATAGTGTTTTTCGTCTATTTATTACTTTCTTCATTTATTTTATCAGTTAAATAGTCTCTTAAATCGGTAAGTTCTTGCAACAAATTTCTTGAATAATGATCAATTCTTACATCGTTACCAAATTCCTTTTGTACTCCTTTTATTGTATATCCTTTGTCATATAGCATATATTTTATTTTCTTTATTGCCTCTATACACTTATGATCATATAGTCTTCTTCCCTTCCGTTTTATGGGTTTAATTTGATGGAATTGACTTTCCCAGAATCTTAAAACATGCTGCTCCAAATGTAGTTCTTCAGCTACTTCTCCAATTGTGTAAAATAATTTTTCCTTATTCATCGGTTGTTTATTAATTTTTTCATCATTTTTGAAGGTCTAAAAGAAATTGATTTTCTCGCTTTAATTACTACCCTTTCCGATGTCTTTGGTATATTTCCTGGTCTTTCTTTCTTGTTTTTAACCAAAAATGTTCCAAATGAAGATATTTTTACTATTCCATCCTTTGCTAAGCTTGTTTTTATCTCATCCAATATATCATCTATTATTGCAATAGAGTCTTCTTTCGATAATCCAATTTCCTGGTTTATACATTCAGCTATCGTTGCCTTAGTTACTGTTGTGTCTTTTGTTGTCATAATTTATTACAGTATGTTAATATAATATAACAATCGACTCAAGATTCAGCTACTTTATTTTTATAGTATGTTTCTTTTGTAGCATAATTAAAAATACTAGCAAATGTTAACATTGCAAATATTGTGAAAAGCGCCATTTGATGATCTGAAAAAAGTGCTAAAATTGACACTAAAATTCCACTCATAACAAACATAAATCCATTGATAATGGATGATGATGTGCTAATATACTTCTGCTCAACAATCTCACTACCAACAGTAAAATTAAGCATATGTCCTCCTGCAAAAAAACCAAACATTAACATACAAAAGTATATAATATGAACTGTTAAATTGTCGCATAGTAAAATAATAGCTGAAATACTTTGCAATGTGGCAAAAGCAGAGATTACGTGCCTTCTATTTTTAAATAGATTTGAGATTAGATCTGCAATTGGAGCACCAACTGCAAGACCAAGCCACAATATTGCAGTTGCCACACCTAACTCCATTGTATTGAGTTCTAAGTTGCTTAGTAACCTTGGTGCCCACAGCATATTAAGCGCTAAAAATGTTCCAAAAGTAATAGCACCCACTATTGAGGTTATCCAGATATCTCTTAATTTTAGCGCTGTTAGTACAGAACATATTACTGTTTTTATAGAGCTCTTTATTGTGTATTCCCCCCAATTTTTTTTTGAAAGTCCTTTCGGATAAAAAAACATAAGTACAAATATCGATACGCCAAATAATATTACGCATACAATAAGATTTTTCCAATCTGCACCTTCGGCAAGCAAGCTAGAGAAGCACATTTGAATCATCAAAGCAGAAAGACTTGAAATTGTCTGCACTAGTGAGAACATCAGTCCAAATTGAGTAAGGGGAAAATATGTGCTACTTACATGAGCAGCGCCAATAAAACCAAACGATGCTCCAATTGCGATCAAAAATTGAGATAAAATTAAATGGGCAAAATTGTCACTCTTGATAAGGACAAAAAAACCAAAGAGCATGATTGACAATGAGAAAAAATAAATTTTTTTGCTGGAAAAAACATTAAACATTGCCCCACTAAAAAATTGTGAGATAGCAAAAGTCCAAGTATATGCTGAATTAGCTAGTGCAACTTGCGCGATTGTGAGCCCAAGTTCTTTTTCAAGATTCACGCTTATAAAGGTGTAGATTATCTGCATATTGCTGAATACAACAATCAAGTTACTGATTAGCCAAATGAACCAAGCTTTATTTTCCATAAGATTTTTTATAAATAGTCCATTGATAATAAACCTCTTTTAGGCTCTGATTATTGTTAAAACAGTTGCAATTATAGTATGATATAAAAGCTATGAAACAACAAATTTGTTGTGAGATTTAATTTGTTAGAGTCTCTACATAATCTCAAGAAAGAAATAAGTTCAACAATCATTACCTATAAGATAAAAGGTGAAAATTTGAAATTATCATGAACTGGCTCATTTTTCTGCCACTTAGATGATGTTTTTTCAAATTGTTGATAAATCAAAGTCAGTTTAGCTATTAATTATTCATCTTTTTTCTAATTATGCAGTGGATCTATTATTAAACCTTTCAATAATACTTTTTATTTTTGCTGCCTCTTCAAACTCTAAATTTTCAGCATGCTTCAACATTTGTTTTTTCAAACCGCTTAGATCATTCTGACTAAAATCCTCAATCACCACTTTTTCCCGTAAAGTATTTGATATAGGCTTTATTATAGTTTTTGGTACAATATTATGCAGTGTATTATGCTCTGTCTGTTTCTTTCTTCTCCTTTCAGTTTCTTTTAGTGCACGATCCATAGAATTAGTAATTTTGTCTGCATATAAAATTACTCTGCCTTCAACATTTCGTGCAGCACGACCTATCGTTTGAATGAGCGAAGTCTCTGATCGTAAAAACCCTTCTTTGTCAGCATCTAAAATTGCAACCAATCCACACTCGGGAATATCAAGACCTTCCCGCAACAAGTTAACGCCAACAAGAACATCTATTTCTTTAGATCTTAATTTGCATATAATTTCAATTCTTTCCAGTGCACCAATATCTGAATGTAGGTAAGTTACTTTCATACTGAGCTCACTCATATGCTCAGCTAGTTTTTCAGCCATTTTTTTTGTCAATGTGGTAATTAGAATACAAAACCCTTTTTTTATCGTCACTTGTGCCTCATGAATCACATCATCAACCTGACTCCCTGTTGGTTTTATGATGCAGATGGGATCTGTCAGTCCTGTTGGGCGGATAACTTGCTCTATAAATGCGTGATTAGTCTTTTCTAATTCATATTTTCCTGGAGTAGCCGAAACGTAAATAGTCTGTGGCCGTATTGCCTCCCACTCTTCCAATTTTAATGGACGGTTATCAAAAGCAGAAGGTAGCCTAAAACCATAATCTATCAATTTCTTTTTACGTGCTTCATTACCGCTATACATTGCACCTATCTGGGGAACGGTTACATGGCTTTCATCAACAAATAAAATTACATCTTTAGGTAAATACTCAAACAATGTAGGCGGTGGATCTCCGGCTTTCATTCCGCAAAGATAACGCAAATAATTTTCAATACCTTTACACACTCCCGTTGCCATCATCATTTCAATATCAAAATTAGTACGCTGCTCAAGGCGTTTTGCTTCAACAATTTTGTTCTGTGAATAGTAATAATCCAGGCGTTCATGTAGTTCTTTTTTAATCAATTGAACTGCTTGCAAAAGAGTCTCACGTGATGTAGTGTAATAGCTATTTGGAAAAATGGTGACTGTATCTATGCGTCTGATAATATTGCCGTTCATGGCATCAATCTCAGAAATTTCCTCTATTTCATCACCAAACAATGATAAACGCCAAGCTTTATTTTCATAATAGGCAGGAAATATATCAATAATATCGCCGCGCACTCTGAAATATCCTCGCTCAAATCTGACATCAGAACGTTTATATTGGAGATTAACTAAATTATTCAGAAAGTCATTAACATGAATCTTATCTCCAGCACTTAAAGTCAAGGTCATGCTGAGATAGCTCTCAGGCGAACCAAGACCATATATACAAGAAACACTCGCAACTACAATCGTGTCCCTACGCTCCAAAAGAGAGCATATAGTAGAATAGCGTAGCATATCAATTCTTTCATTTATTAAAGAGTCTTTTTCAATATAAGTGTCTGTTTGTGGCGAATAAGCCTCAGGCTGATAATAATCATAATAAGAAATGAAGTATCCAACAGCATTGTGAGGGAAAAATCCTCTCATCTCCTCGTAAAGCTGCGCCGCTAAAGTTTTATTATGTGCCATAATTAATGCAGGCCTGTTTGTTCTTGCAATAACATTTGCCATAGTGAAGGTTTTTCCAGAGCCAGTAACTCCAAGCAAAACCTGATCTCTTTTATTACTATTTAACCCTGCAACTAAGTTGTCTATTGCCTGTGGTTGATCTCCAGCTGGCTGAAAATGTGTAACTATTTGAAATTCCATACCTTTATATTTTCATAATGTATTTATTACTATACAATACATTTGCTAGTGTAAATAAGGTATGAAAGAATGAACATAAAAAACTCTATTTTTTCTTTTTATAGAGCCTGCTCCAAATCCTATTGTTGGTTAATACAAAAAACAACGTCAAAATTATAAAGTATGTCACTATTTTTAACCCAAGTTTATGTCGGCGTTCCATTTCTGGCTCTGCTGCCCATTGTAAGAAATTTACCACATCATATGACATACTTTCAACTGTAGCTTGCCTTGCACCATCATATTCTACCATTCCTTCAGAGAGTGGTGGTGCCATAGCTAACCTGCCTGTTGAAAAATATGGATTAAAATATAAACCGTTCTCATCGTGTTCACCATTTTGATAACCAATGAGCAGTGAATAGATGTAATTTGCACCATCGTGCCTTGCTTTAACAATGAGTGATAAGTCTGGTGGAATTGCACCATTATTACTTGCTGCGGCTGCTTCTTTTGTATCAAAAGGTGCAATAAAATAATCCGAAGACACTCCCGGCCTATCAAACATTTCACCCAAATCATTTGGACCATCTTTCACTTGGTAAGAGGCTGCAATTTGTTTTACATCCTCTTCGGAAAAACCAACATCTTGCAAGTTACGAAACGCTATTCTATTCATTGAATGGCAAGCAGCACAGACTTCCTTGTATACTTTATAGCCACGCTGAATTGACTCTCTATCGAAAGATCCGGTAATTCCATTAAAACTCCAGTCAATTTTCTTATTTGGTAAAGGTTTAAACTCCTCTGCAGATAGAGAATTAGCGAAAAATAATACACAAAACACAGCAACTTTAACCAATAGCATCACTTCATCTCCGGCACGGAATCGCTTATTGTTTTTGGTAATTTTTTTGGTTTCTCATACTTACTAAGTAAAGGTAAAATTATCACAAAATATGAAAAATAATAAAGAGTTGAAAGCCTACTTAAAGTAATGTAAGGCTCCTTAACTTCTTGTCCCCCAAGCCAGGCAAGAAATGCAAAATTTATTGCAAAAACCCAAAAAAATTTCTTAAATAATGGACGGTAGGAACCACTTTTAACATTTGATTTATCAAGCCAAGGCAAAAGAAACCACACTAAAATAGATCCAAACATGGTAAGTACACCAATAAGTTTATTTGGAATTGAACGCAGCATCGCATAAAAAGGTAAGAAATACCACTCTGGCACTATATGTGCTGGAGTTACCATAGGATCAGCCTCTATATAATTATCAGGATGCCCAAGATAATTAGGGGCATAAAAAACAAATGCAAATAAAATTATAAAAAATAAACCAAAAGTTATGCAGTCCTTTGCTATATAGTAAGGATAAAAAGGAATGGTATCCTTATCTGACCTGACTTCTATTCCACTTGGATTATTAGAGCCAAACCTATGCAGAGCAACAACATGCAACATAGCTAAAGCGATAATAATGAAAGGCATAAGATAATGCAGCGCAAAAAAACGATTAAGCGTTGGATTATCAACAGAGAAACCTCCCCATAGCCATATAACTATTTTATCACCAATTAAAGGTATAGCCGAGAATAAATTAGTTATAACTGTTGCACCCCAAAAACTCATTTGTCCCCATGGAAGAACATATCCCATAAAGGCAGTTGCCATCATTGCAAAAAATATAAATATGCCAATAAACCATACCATTTCTCGCGGTCTCTTATAAGATCCGTAATATAATCCACGCATGATATGAACATAGACCACCATAAAGAAGAGCGACGCCCCAACAGCATGAGTATAACGTATCAGCCATCCATAACTTACGTCACGCATTATACGCTCCACACTATTAAATGCATGATCAACATGCGGAGTGTAGTGCATGGCAAGAAATATACCTGTTATTATTTGTAAAATCAGCGCTATACCAGCTAAAGAACCAAAATTCCAAGCATAATTTAAATTTTTTGGTACTTGATAAGAAGCAGTATGTTTTAGAAAAGAAAATATAGGCAGTCTGTACTCTATCCAACCTAATATACCTTTTTCTTCTATTATTTCTTTTTTGCTATCATCTTCCATAACTTAAAGCTTTGTCATCTTAACTCATTGTATTGTAACAATTTAACGCTAATAAACAATAAAAAGTTTAAGTTTAAAGAGTAGATTTCACAAAAACAAGCACTCAAATTTGAGTGCTTGTTTTAAAGGGACTTTTGATGACATACACCTTTAGATATTGTTGAATTGCTTAATGAACTTCGAGGACATTGATAAAGTTTTTCACAATTACTAAGTGCCGTCTCGAATTTTTTTTCTATAATGTCAAGTTCTCTTTCTTTATTTTTTTCTCTGTCAAAGGTGAATCGTCTAGTGGCCTAAAATGTTGTTTTCTTGTGAACTTACTTATTGCTAAAGCAGTTAGCAGAACTGTTCCATTACAATCAATTTGTGAAGAACCAATAGGACTTCCAGTTAAATGTGCAACAGATTGCTGTACAGTAGGTAAAGCAGGAGCGCTGCTGAATAAGCCACTGATGGTGGTAGTTATCCAACTAAATATACTATTAATAAAAGAAGAAGGTTTTACTGCATTGCTTGCAGTGCTGCTAACTTCTTCAAAATTTTCTCTGATAAGAGTGAAGGAAGAATTCACTGTTCTACTTGCCAAGTCTGTGGTATTACTAACTTCCAATTCTATCTTGATTGCTTTGGTAGGGAATAATGAAAGATTCGCTGCACTACTTACAGAATCTGTGGCGTCATTAGCGTCTAACCCTACCTTAACACCTGCTTTTATAGAAGTTAATTTTGCTTCACAATCATCTTCAGTAGCACTGCTCAATACAGATTCTATCTCTTGAATTTTACTATTGCTATTACATCTATCTTTTCTATAACCTCCAACAACATCTAATGCTGTTTTGCCGTACTGACTTTGAATACTAGCATCAGCACCTCTACAGAGTAGGAGTTTTACCATATCTAAATGACAATGGTTAAATGCTAAGTACAAAGGTGTAAAGCCTTTATAATTTGTAGCATTGATGTTAGCATCACGATCAAGTAAAAACTGTGCTATTTCTAGTTTGCCATTAATAGCAGCAATGTGTAAGGGAGTACTCAAATATCGACTGCTAATAGTAGTATTAACATCAGCGCCACTGTCACACAAAAACTGCAATACCTTTAAGTTACCTATGTAAGTAGCAGAATGCATAGGCTTCATACTATATTTTTCATTATTCAAAATCTCATTTTTTATGTGTCTATGTTCTGCCTCTTCAATATATTCTTTAACTTTCTCAAAATCATCTCTGTTTATAGCAGAAAATAATTTTTTTCTCAGGCTCTCAATTATTTCTTGTCTTTCCATCAAATACCTCCTAAAAGACAACGTTCCCGGCTCTATATCACACAATTTAGTATGTGCAAGTGAAATTTACAGAGAAAAAATTTCAATAGTTAAAAATTAGGTCTTCAGCAATCTATCACTTTAACTTTCGTACAAGACATGCTGAGCTTCCTTATTCAAATTTTTTTTGCTCTTAATAAGAAGCAATATGCTTTAGAAAAGGAAATAAGGGATAAGTTTTGTAAATAAGCACTCGAATTCTAGTGCTTATTTTAACTGATTTAGAGGGACTTTTGATGCATACCTTTAGATATCGTTAAATTGCTTAATGAACTTTCAGGACATTGATAAAGTTTTTCACAACTACTAATTGCCGTCTCGAGTTTTTTTTCTATAATAGAAAGTCTTGTCAGAGGTGGATTGTCCAGTAGCCTTGAATACTTTTTCCCTGTGAACTTTTTGACCACTACATCAACTAGTAGAGCTGTTGCATTAAAATCAACTTGTGAAGAACCAATTGGGCTACCAGCCAAGTGATCAACA
The DNA here is from genome assembly GCF_006334525.1 of Wolbachia endosymbiont of Leptopilina clavipes. Taxonomy (NCBI): domain Bacteria; kingdom Pseudomonadati; phylum Pseudomonadota; class Alphaproteobacteria; order Rickettsiales; family Anaplasmataceae; genus Wolbachia; species Wolbachia endosymbiont of Leptopilina clavipes. The sequence goes on along the minus strand of NZ_QJHA01000040.1, from coordinate 52,802 downwards.
GATTGCTGTGCAGGAAGTAAAGTAGGAGCACTGCTGAATAAGCCATTGAGTGTGGCAGTGGTTACCCAACTAAATATACTATTAATAAAAGAAAAAGGTTTTACTGCACTGCTTGGTGCAGGATCTGGAGTATCACCAGCTTCTAATTCTAACTTAGTATTTATTCTAGCAGAAAGTAATAGTTCTGTACAATTATTTTTATGAAATCTTAACACAGCTAAGAATATTTTTTTTATGTCACAGCCATCACTGCAAAGACTTTCATAACCTGGAATAACCTCAAATGCTATTTTGCCATTTGTACTTCTAATATTAACATCAATATTATGATCAAGCAGAACTTTTGCTATATCTAATCGACAATGATAAAGTGCTAAGTGTAAAGCTGTAAAATTTTGCATTCCTTGAAAGCTAGTGTTGCCGTGAATACAATCAAATACAACTTTCTCCATATCATATGTTACAATAATGGATACGGAAGGAACAATGCACGCATCACTCACAGCATTAACACGAGCACCATTGTTAATCAAAAACTGCAATATCTTTGAGTTAGCTCTGTAAGTAGCAAAATGTATAGGTGCCATGCCATATTGCTTACCATTAATAATATCGTTTTGTACACCTTTAATCTTTTCCTTTCTAACACATCTTTTAACTTTCTCAAAATCAAGTTTGTTTATAGCAATAAACAATTTATTCCTTAACTCTTCTATTCTGTATTTTCGCATCAAATACCTCCTATAAGACAACGCCCTTGGCTTTGTATCACATGATTTAGTATTTACAAGTAAAATTTACAGAGAAAACAATAGTTAAAAATTAGGTCTTTAGCAATCTATCACGTGCTGCGTTTAACTTTTGTGCAAAATATTCCGAGCCTCCCTTGTCTGGATGGACCAGTTTCATTAAATTTTGGTATGCCTTATTGATTTCATTTTGGCTTGCCTCGGAATTCAGCCCCAGTATTTTTAATGCTTCATCTTTGGACATATTATCACCAGTGTAATTTTTGGTGTAACTTTTACTGCTGTTAAATTCGTTCAAAAACTTACTTAATATAGAGTTCATCATAAAACTTATGTTATTTCTCTTTGCCAAAAAGAGAAAAAATACAACAACGCTAGGTAAAACAAACGTGATTATTGTGAATATCAAAAAAAGGAAGAAGATGAATGACATGTATATTTTTTATCATTTTATGATTAAATAGTAACAATTATAATTGTCATGGTAAATAACATGTTTATCCAGATTGAAGAAACACCAAACCCAAACACGCTGAAATTTCTTCCTGGTTTTGAAATTCTGAGCGAAGGAGAAACAGCTGATTTTTCAAATGCAGATGAAATAAAGAACTCCAAACTAGCAGTAAATCTTTTTCAAATAGAACATGTTGTAAGAGTATTTTTTGGTCATGATTTTATTTCGGTAACAAAATCAGATAGAATGAATTGGGATATAGTAAAGGTGGAAATTTTAACTACAATTATGGATCACTTTACTTCTGGTGGAAAAGCATTTGATAAAGAAGGAGTAAGTGATAATAAAATGCTAGAGGAAGAATTCTTTAATGAAAATGATATAGAAATTGTAAATAGAATAAAAGAATTGATGGAAAGTTATATTAAACCTGCAGTTGCTCAAGATGGTGGTGATATCAAGTTCCGTGGCTATAAAGACGGAATAGTTTACGTTGAACTGCAAGGAGCTTGCTCTGGGTGCCCAAGTGCTGCAATTACCTTAAAACAAGGAGTGCAGAATATGCTAAGCTATCACATACCAGAAGTTTCGGGTATAGAGACTATGCTATGACTAATCAAACAGTTAGAGGAACAAAAGATCTCCTGTTTGATGAATGGTACAAGTTTAAACACATAGAGCAAACAGCAAGCAGAATCTCAAGTTTATACGGCTTTTTACCTGTTCAAACTCCGATATTTGAATACACAGAAGTCTTTACAAAGACTTTAGGTGATAGCTCAGATATTATCACTAAAGAGATGTATACTTTTATTGATACGGGGGGAAAGAGCATAACTCTGCGTCCTGAGTTCACTGCAGCTATTGTTAGGTTACTCATTGAAAAAAAACTGCACACGCCGATAAAATTATTTTCAATAGGGCCTGCATTTCGCTATGAAAGACCGCAAAAGGGAAGACAAAGGCAATTTCATCAGATAAATTTTGAGTTTTTTGGCATAGAAGATCCAAAAGCTGATATTGAATTGATATCACTCGCTCAGCACTTACTAACTGAATTTGGCATCAATAAAAATGTAAAGCTGGAAATCAACTCTCTGGGTGATAGTGAAACAATAACTCAGTATAGAGAAGCTTTGATATCGTATTTAAAAAAGTTTCAAAATGACCTATCAGAAGATAGTCAAAATAGATTGATTAAAAACCCACTCAGAATATTAGACTCTAAGGATAAGACAGATAAAGAAATAATCTCTGACGCACCAAAAATCAGTGATTATTATACAAAAGAATCTTCATATTTCTTTGACCAGGTGTTAAATGGACTGCAAGCTCTTGGCATACCTTACACTGTAAATAGCAAATTAGTTCGAGGTCTAGACTATTATTGTCACACAGTATTTGAATTTGTCACAGAAGATTTAGGTGCACAAGGAGCAGTTTTTGCCGGTGGAAGATACGATAATCTAGTATCTTCAGTAGGTGGAAAACACACTCCAGCAATAGGATTTGCAGGGGGGATTGAGCGTATAATGGAATTAATCAACTATGCTGAAAAAAAAGAGAGGCCTATTTATATAATTCCAATCGGTGGAGAAGCTGAAGAACATGCTCTAACACTTGCAAGTGAATTACGCAGAAATGGTTTATATGTGATTTACGAATATAGTGGAACTCTAAAAACCCGAATGAAAAAAGCAAATCAAGCAAATGCAAAAGTTGTATTAATCTTTGGTGATGAAGAACTAAGCGGTAAAACTTTAAAAATTAAAAACATGGATACGGGTGAAGAAAAAGTAATCGCTCGTGATAAAATAGTAGAAAATATCTAATCAAGAGCAATAGGAGTGTTAGCTATAGAAGAAAATTCTTCTGCAAAAGAATTTTTCATAGCGTTCAATGTATTATAATCAGTAAAATCTAATTTTATTGGTGTAATAGTAATAAACCCTCCTTTTATTTTATCTACGCTACCACTGCCTGAGTGTTCCCGAGACCAATTTAAGCTTAAAGAACCATTCGAATTTTCAGTAAAAGTTAAATCCCCATCAATGTTGTATTCACCTTGCTCAGCAAATTCTACTCCTTTCACTTTTTCTGTAGCAGGAAAATTTACACTCATCACTATATTTTTAGGCCAACCAACTTTCATTAGCTTGCTGATAACCTTTGGTGCAAAAACTTTTGTATTGTTCCAGTCTATTTTATCATGATAAACTTGGCTTAGTGCAATAGAGGGTATAGACCTTGCAGCACCCTCCATTGCAGCACCAATTGTTCCTGAATAACAAATATCATCTCCAACATTTGACCCAATATTTACTCCAGATAATATTAAATCTGGTTTTTTATTCATAATCTTATTTAACGCAATAATGACACAGTCTGCAGGAGTACCAGATACACTAAACTCTCTTTCACTATGTCGGTTTATTTTAATGGAGTGTTTCACTGGATAGTCAAGAGATCTTGCAGCTCCACTCCTATCAGTATCTGGCGCCACTATCCATATTTGTGATGCAAAATTCTGTGCAATCTCTTTAAGTAATCTTATTCCTTCACTCTCAAAACCATCATCATTTGTTATCAATATTATCATATATAATACTCACCTATCAAAGTATACTGATGAGGTTTCTTTTCATAACCATAGCAAAGAACCTACTACGAATCAATAAGGAAAAATTAGAGGGTGACCAGGTTGCCATCGTTTAGTTTGCTGTGAGTTAATCGTAAATACCAATTTTTATTTTACGCCTAACTCACAATCAAAGTTTAGACAAGTCTTAGAGCTTTAAGCAGTAGAGAATCTTGCATGCCCTGCAAAAAATGCTTTCACTCTTTCAAGGCAAGTGGATGGTTCTGCAGGTATTGCTACCTCATCTATCTTACCAAATATTGCTGCATCTACGACTTCACCTGTTATTAATTCCCTTAGCTTTTGTTTTATCTGCCCTCTACGAATATATTCTCCATAGTCATTATAAAACTTCACATATAATTCTTTAAATACAAATTCTTTTATAGAATTTCTCATATGAGAAATTCTATCCTTTACTTCATCACTTGCATTGCTCAAATCCACTTCAGAACCTGGCGAATATAAGTCATCAAAATTTTCTTTTAAAATTTTTATTTTAAAGTAGTGCTTATCTAAAGATTTCTCAAGAAATCTTTTAGTAGCATTACCGGCCAACTCTCCTATTATCTGAGGCTCTAGTTGAGCTGCAAAATTATTTTCTGCTTCAAGTCCACTTAATGCATAAATGATACGATTAAGCATTCCAGGACCACATTGGCGATTACTTTCCTCAAAACGAACCAGCAATATGGATTTCAACAGCTCTACATCTGCATTTTGATTTGTTGCTGCAATTAAAACTAAATTTGTAGCCTGTGTTAATGTCAATCTTGTTTTAGAATCTACCCACCTTACCCATTCTCCTTCTCTATAATTATCTACCTTCAAATAATGCGCTATCAGTTCTTTCTGCTGATTTGTCAAACCGCCTATATAGTTTTAAACTCTTCATCCAGCTCATTTGACGGAGTCCAATATTCTTCCTTTAATTTTTTGGCACACTCAATAACACTTTGCTCAAAACTTCTAGTATGAACATTCTGATTACCAGTGCCTACATCACTTACATTAAACAAAAAGCTCATTTGCTTTACACTTAAACCCAGAGGCGAGAAGAGCTTTATTAATGGATATTTTATTAACTCAAGAAGTGCTACTGGGATCAATAATATAGTATTAATAAGCACTAAACATATTCTAAGACCCAAGCTCTACTATTTGATAATGTTCTGCTAAGCTCTGATATCTTCGATGAACAATACAAAAATGGTAATTGGATACAATATATTGAGTATATAGAAAAAAATAAAATCTTATCTTTCAACCCTATTGTCGGGTCATTATATACTTCAGAAAAAATGTTATCATCACTATTTTCATTTTTGAAAGATTGATAGCTACTTGTAATCTTTTCTGTAAAAATAGAACAGAGCTTATGCAGTCCGTAGCACAAAACACAAGTGGCAAGTAAAACTGCAAGTGTTCCAAAAACAGCTAACACCTCACTTGAAGTTTTGGCAAGAAGGAATGCATAAAGCGCATCAATAAAGATCTCAAGTAAGTAGTCAAATAAAAAAATTGCTCCAATAGCAGCACCAACTAATAGAACATACCCACAAACAACCAAAAATGTTTTTAACCTCGGATTCATAAACCACTTCTTAATAACCTATTAATATACTCCTCATTATATGCTTAAATTAAAAAAATGCAAATTTTTATACAAAAAAGATCAATTGAAATTTTCGAGCTTCAGCTATATTGTTAATATATTCAGATAAAAATTAAACATTGTCGTGTCAAATAAAATAGGCTTTTTGGCTATTTTCGCCTTGGTGATCAGTAGCCAAATCGGCTCTGGAATTTTTATGCTCCCAATTAGCCTTGCACCATACGGCGCTTATAGCCTCATAAGCTGGGTTATATCAGGATTTGGTGCTATATCTCTTGCTTTAGTTTTTGCTTCACTCTGCGCAAAATTTCCAGAAACGGGTGGTCCTCATATTTATGTGAAACATGCCTTTGGCTCTACAGCAGCTTTTTTTGTTGGCTGGACATATTGGGTAAGCTCGTGGGTAAGCTCAACAGCCGTGACAATTGCAAGTATCGGTTATTTAGCCCCGCTTTTTCATAATGATATACAAGATATACGTTTGCTTTTAGAAATAACATTAATTTTAGCTATTATGCTAATAAACTTAAGGGGAGTAACTACTGCTGGGCATGTTGAGCTTCTGCTGACCATTGTTAAAATTATTGCACTTCTCGCAATACCTATCGCAGGGTTGTTTTTCTTTGATAAAAATAATTTTATTGTAAGCGAGGAAGTATCAAACTTTACAATATCACAAACTCTTGCTCGTTCTACACTCCTTACTCTATGGTGTTTTATTGGACTTGAATCAGCAACGGCACCTGCAGGATATGTCAATAATCCCTCTAAAACAATACCAAGGGCTATAGTGCTTGGAACAGTCTGTGTTGCTGTGATATATTTCATCAATAGTCTTTCAATTATGGGATTGATAAGTTGTAATGACCTAGCTAGTTCAAAAGCACCATATGTTGATGCGATAAAAATTATGTTTCCAGGTAATTGGCATTTAATTATTTCTGTTGTTGCCTTTATCGTTTCTGTAAGTAATTTAAATGCTTGGTTTTTAGCTGATGGACAGGTCACCTTAGGCCTTGCAAAAGACAAGTTAATGCCGCAATTTTTTGGCAAAAAAAATAAGCATGATGCTCCATTATGGGGAATAATACTCAGTACTTTGGGGGTGTTAGTTTTACTTATCCTAACGTCAAACAAAAGTTTTGCTGAGCAAGTAACTTCAATAATTGATATCTCTGTGGTGTCATTTTTGTTTATCTACTTAGCATGTAGCCTTGCTTTTCTCAAAGTTAATATACAAGACAAAAGCTACTGCAAATTTTTAATTGGAGGTGTGGCTGTATCTTTTTGCTGTTGGGTAATATACGAGACTTCTATAAAAACATTGTTAATATCAAGTCTATTCCCTTTAAGCGGAACACTTATTTATCTACTTTGGTATCATAAACTAAAAACTTAACTTAAATTTTTTATTTGCTAAAATTCTTAAGCTATACTACTGGCTTACATTAATAGAATTAAGAGGTATTGTGTCAAATAAAATAGGTTTTTGGGCTGTTTTTGCTTTAGTCATTAGTAGTCAGATCGGCTCTGGGGTTTTTATGCTTCCAATTAGCCTTGCTCCATATGGCGCTTATAGCCTTATAAGTTGGATGATATCAGGAGCTGGTGCTGTGTCTCTTGCGCTAGTTTTTGCTACGCTATGTGCAAAGTTTCCAGAAACAGGAGGTCCTCACGTTTATGTGAAACATACTTTTGGTCCTGCTGCAGCGTTCTTTGTTGGTTGGACATATTGGGTAATCTCATGGGTTAGTACAACAGCTTTAATAGTTGTGGGTGTTGGCTATCTTACACCATTTTTCCATGAAGATATCAAAAGTATGCGTTTATTTTTAGAGCTGTTGTTATTTACAATCATTACATTAATAAATTTAAGGGGAATAGCTACTGCAGGGCACGTTGAGTTTCTGCTCACGGTTGTGAAGGTTGCTGTATTGCTTGCAATACCTGTAGCAGCGTTGTTTTTTTTCGATAGAAATAATTTTATCATAAGTGAAGAAATATTAAGTCTTACAACATCGCAAATTCTTGCCCGCTCTACACTCCTTACTTTATGGTGTTTTATTGGACTTGAATTGGCAACAGCACCTGCAGGGTCAGTTGATAATCCAGCTAAAACTATACCAAAAGCTGTGGTGCTTGGCACAGTTTGTGTTGCTGTTATATATTTTATCAACAATTTTGCAATTATGGGATTGATCAATGGCAACAATTTAGCAAGTTCAAGAGCACCATATGTTGATGCGATAAAAATTATGTTTTCTGGTAATTGGCATTTAATTGTTTCTATAGTTGCATTCATTTTTTGTGTTGGCAGTCTAAACGCTTGGGTTTTATCTAGTGGACAAGTTGCTTTTGGTCTTGCAGAAGATAGACTAATGCCAAAATTCTTTGCTAAAAGGAACAAGCATGGCTCTCCTTTTTGGGGAATAACAGTTAGTTCAATTGGAACTGCAATTTTACTAATTCTCACTTCAAACAACAATTTTGCCCAGCAGATTACGTCGATTATTGACTTTTCTGTAATTTCATTTTTGTTCGTTTATCTTGCATGCAGTCTTGCCTTTCTAAAGGTTATTATACAGGAGAGGAGTTGTTATAAGCTTTTAATTGGTAGCATAGCAACAACCTTTTGTTGTTGGGTGATATTAGAAACCCCTGTAGGTACTCTACTGATTTCGAGCCTGTTCACTGCAAGTGGCATACCCATTTATTTATTTTGGTACTGCAAAACTTCTGTGCAACAAATTCAGTAGTGAGAGATACACTTTAAATGGTTAATATTTATGGGCCAAGATTTTTTTTCTCTTTATCTACTTGTTCAATATTACCATTCTCAAGTTTGCTACCTACTTCTTCTGTGCGTTTATTATCTATGTAGATCTCATTTTTTGCTTTATTAGAAAGACCTATTTGCGATTGCAGTTTTTTATACTCTTCTTTTTCAGGCGTGAAAATTTTCACTAAAGATCTTCCTATTATTGGTATTGAACTTAAAAAATCTCTTAATCCAAAAGATTCTTGCTTCTTGTTTGAAAGATGCTGGTCTATCTTAGAAATTTTCACACCATACTTTTTATCATCAAAATTTATCGCTGGCTTGCTTTTTTTTGAAAGAACATTTTGAATCTCTAACCTATTGACTTTTTCAGGCTTTTGAAATTCAGATACTGCAGGTTTGACCTTAGTGTCATCATGTTTTTTACTCATTTCATTCTACCATGCAATATTACTAGTGTCTTATAATTATAACTAAATTATGGTTAATTGCAAGGTAAAAATATTAAAGTAATTGTAAATTTTATCAGTAAAAATATAATATAGCTTTAAAATCAGAGGTTTATTTATATGGGATGTAAGATTGCAGTTATTGGAGCAACAGGAAGAGTAGGATATGAGGTATTGACCATGCTTGCTGAGTTTCAAAAAGAGGGAAAATTTTCGATAGATTCTGTTGTTGCTTTTGCATCGAAAAAATCAAAGGGAAAAAAGGTGAGTTTTGGTGACAAAGAGTTAACAGTTTTATGCCTTGAGGATTATGATTTCGTTGGAACTAATATAGCCATTTTCTGTGCAGAATCTCATGTTTCTGAGAGATACGTACCAATTGCAACTGAGGCTGGGTGCGTTGTGATAGATAACACTTCCTATTTTAGGATGAAAGAAGGCGTGCCACTAGTTATTCCAGAGATCAACAAAGATAAAATTACGGAATATAAAAACCATAACATAATATCTAATCCAAACTGTACTACAATACAAATGTTGCTGGCATTACATTTATTACACAAAAAAGCAAAAATAAAGAGAATCGTTGCTTCAACTTATCAATCAACTTCTGGTGTAGGTAAAGCAGCAATGGATGAGCTTTACAATCAGACAAAAAAAATCTTTATGAATGAAGCTAAAAAACCTGAAATATTTCCTAAGCAAATAGCATTTAATTGCATTCCTCATATAGGAGAGTTTATGGAAGATGGTTCTACAAAAGAGGAGTGGAAAATGCAAGAGGAGACAAAAAAAATTTTAGAAGAGGATATAAAAGTAACTGCAACTTGTGTACGAGTACCTGTTCTTGTTGGTCATGCTATAGCAGTAAATGTAGAATTTGATCAGCATATAACTGAAGAAGAAGCTCGTGAAATGCTCAGTGAAGACGATGGAGTTTTAGTACAAGATAAGCGCGAAGATGGTGGATATATGACTCAGATTGATGTTGTGCAAGAGGATGCCGTATACATATCGCGTATTAGACAAGACGATACCGTTAAACACGGATTAAATATGTGGATAGTAGCTGATAATCTACGCAAAGGTGCAGCACTAAATATAGTGCAGATCTTGGAGATCTTGATCAAAGAGCATTTATAGCTCAATAACTTAAATCTATATTGACATGTCCCATTTTACGCTTGTCCCTAACCTCTTTTTTCCCATATATGGTTAAACTAGCTTTTTCGTTGCTCAAATATTTGTGAGAATTATATATATCATTACCTATTATATTTTTTGTCATGCAAGGAAAGCGTAATACTACTTCCTGCATAGGTAATCCGCATATTACCCTCACCAGCTGCTCGAATTGACTAACGTTGCATGCATCCAAGCTCCAGTGGCAAGAATTGTGGGGTCTTGGGGCCAATTCATTAACTAGTAATTCATGATTTTGAGTGATGAAAAATTCAATAGCTAGGATTCCTACTACATCAAGCGCAGTTGCTATTTTCTTTGCAGTTTTTTGTACCTCTTGGGCTAATTTATTATCTATTTTAGCTGGTGCTATTGAAGTATTAAGTATTCCGTCAACGTGGTGATTCTCTGCTATAGGAAAAAAAGCTACTTTACCGTTTTTATTTCTTGCAACGACTATTGAAACCTCTTTCAGTAAATCAACACTTGCTTCAAGAATGTACTCTTTATTCCAATCGAAGGAAGCAAATTGCTTCAGTTCAGAATCATTTTCAATCACATATTGTCCTTTTCCATCATAACCCATTTCTGTTGTTTTTAGCCTCACTGGATAGCTAAAAGTTTCACTACTTTCTAGTAGCTGATTATAATTTTGTATACTTTTGTAATCAGCAGTTTTTATGCTTAAATCTCTAATAAAATCTTTCTCTCTCAGCCTATTTTGCGAAATGTGTAACGCCTTTTTGCCTGGATAAAAATCTGCGTGCAGCGACACAATATCAATTGCACTACATGGAATATTTTCAGACTCAATAGTGACTAAATCCACACTCTGTGCAAAAGATTCAAGTGCCCTCTTATCACAGAAGTCTGCTATTGTTAAATCATCAGCAACAGAACAAGCTGGATCGTTTTTAGCACTGGCAAAAATATGCGTTTTGTGCCCAAGTTTTATTGCAGCGATAGCAGTCATTTTACCTAATTGCCCACTTCCTATTATTCCTATCACTTTTTTATCCAGTGGATCTGTTTTGTTCATCATGTAGATTAATATTTCCTAGTTAGAGTACGATAATATGCTTGGAAAATCTATGAAAAAAGTGTATAATTGAAGTGTGTTAAATTTTTATCATGAACACTTTACGATGACCATGAAATACACACTTATTACTAATTCTGTTGAAGTTACAGTTTTGCCAATTTACATTGAAGAGCAATCCATTCCTTATGAAAATTCTTACGTATGGATGTATAATGTTAAGATAAAAAATAAAAGCTCATCAACCATTCAATTATTAAGTCGCTATTGGCGAATAATAGATCATAAGGGCAAAATAAATGAAATTGCTGGAGTTGGTGTTATTGGAGAACAACCTGTAATAAAATCTGGAGAGGTATTCAAATATACAAGTGGAACATACTTAAATACACCATCAGGAATAATGCAGGGTAAATATGAATTTCTGAACGAAGAGAGCATAAAAACCTTTGATGTTATGGTACCACCCTTTTCCTTAGATAGTCCATACGTTAACACTAGACCTCATTGATCATCAAGATAGTGTATTTGTTTAAGTGCATCTGAAACCAATGCTTCTTGGTTTGTCATTTGAGCTTCCATAATGTCATCCGAGTAGCTGATACTGAGATCCAACTAAGTTGATAAACACGAAAGCACTGACCATTTGCTTCTATAGTTGTCTTTTTTCGTCTATCTTATTTTGTTACTCTGCTGAACAGATGCAAAATAGTTTATTTTTGATTCTTATCATCAAGTGTGAATAAGATTATTGTAGAGGTTAAACCTATAATAACTATCATTAACGAAAATGGGGCAGCTTCTCTGTAACGCTCATCGCTGACAAGTTCATATATTCTAGTTGATATAGTTTCAAAATTAAATGGTCTGATAATTAGTGTTGCCGTGAGTTCTTTTACCGTATCCATAAACACGAGCAGAAATCCCGATAGTATGCTTTTCTTGATAAGGGGAATATGAATATTCAGGCACGTGGAAATAGGCCCATGACCCATAGTATATGCAGTCCATTCAATTTCATTTGGTGTTTTTTTGAGTCCCGACTCTATCGCCTTGAAAGATATAGCAAAAAAACGAAATAAATATGAGTAAACTAATGCGCCAATAGTTCCTACCAAGCTAATTTCTACAATATATTGAGTAATGAAAGAAGATATTCTGCTTAAAAACATTATTATGCTAATTGCAATAATTGCATTTGGAATTGCATATCCAAGAGAAATGAGACATGCTATATTGCTTGTTACCTTATTTTTACGTGCTGTATATCCAATAATTATTGCAATGCTGATCGAGATTAGCGCGGTAATAAATGATAAACTAATACTGTTTGTTATTATATTGTAAAATCTTGCTTCATATATGAAAAAGCCTTTCTCTATGCTCCAATATATAAGTGGAATCATTGGTAAAATAAAGCCTATTAATATCGGCAATAAACACATAAGATAAGAAAAGATCAATGATATAGAACCGTTTATACTACGTTTATTGTGATAATCTGCATTAGTATTGATTGAAGAGTAAGATATTTCTCTTTTTTGTAGTTTTTTCTCGATAACTATTAGTGTTGCAACGAAAATCAGTTCTGCAACTGCCAAAACAGTAGTTGAATATTTGTCATGCAGTAAAAACCAAGTACGGTATATTCCCGTCGTGAAAGTATCGATAGCAAGAAACTGTGGTGTGCCGAAATCTGTAATTACTTCCATTAGTACCAAGGATAACCCAGCTATAATTGATGGACGTATGGAGGGTATGATGACAGAAAACAGACTCTGTAATGAGGAGAACCCAAGTGTTGATGCAATAGTGACTGAGTTACTAACGCTCTTTAGACTTGAGCGGACCAACATATAAACGTATGGATATAGACTAAATCCCATTACTAATATTCCACCACCTAGGGATTTGATCTCGGGAAACCAATAGTCACCTTTGCCCAATTGAAAAGTATCTCTTAACAAGCTCTGAATCGGACCTGAAAACTCTAGCGTATTTACATAAACAAACGATACTATATATCCAGGAATTGATATCGGAAAGAATAAGGCAATCTCAAAAATTCTACTTCCGGGAAACGAAAAAAATGTAGTAAGCCAAGCTGGAATTACTCCAAATATAAAGGATATTAACCCTACTCCTACCATCAAAATCAACGTATTGAGTATATATTCAGGAAAAAGTCTACTAATTACCCATCCAGAGTTTGCTGATTCTGTAAATAGAATCGATATTAACGATAGTATAGGGCAGACAAATAATACACTTACTAAAAACAAGAATATATTTTTAAATACTCTCAGAAACATTAACTTGAATCTATATTTGATATTAAAATGTTATATGCAAAAACTAAAGATATCCAGTAATTAACAGCCGTCCTATTGAATATCTTCATAATTTTATATATTATGTTTTAAATCGATAAACTAATTAATTATGAGTTTTGTCATTGCAACTTTTTATCATTTTGTAAAATTCTCTAATTATTATGACATGAAAGATGAAATAAAAGTTGCATGCGACAATGTCGAATTAAAGGGTACTATACTCCTTGCAGAAGAGGGTATTAATGCAACCGTATCTGGTGAAAGAAACGCGATTGATAAAATATTCGATTTTCTACGTTCTGATTATAGACTAAGGGACCTTACATGGAAAGAGAGTGCAGCAGAATATCAACCATTTAGTAAGATGAAAGTGAGATTAAAAAGAGAAATTGTGAATCTTGGTGTAAGTAATCTCGATACTTCCGTTAGAGGTCAGTACATTGATCCAGATTATTGGGATGATTTTATCTCTCAACCTGATGTTTTAGTGATAGACACACGAAATGATTACGAAGTAAAACTAGGCAAGTTTAAAAATGCAATCAATCCACATACTCAGCGTTTTCGAGATTTTCCTCAGTGGGCAGAGTCTTTCTCTGAGAGTAAAGATCTGAAAGTGGCTATGTACTGCACTGGTGGAATCAGATGCGAGAAATCTACAGCATATATGAAAAGCCTTGGATTTAACGATGTTTATCACCTTAAAGGCGGTATTCTTTCCTACCTTGAAAAAACTCACAACAAAAGTGGTAATTGGGAAGGCGAGTGTTTTGTTTTTGATGATAGAATTGCTGTTGATCATTCACTCGCCCCAAGTGATAAAATAAAATGCATATTCTGCTCAAGTAAAGTTTCAACTGATGAGCTGAAATCAGTTTCACGTGGCCAGGTAGTTTGCTCTGATTGTAAATCTTTAAGTATTGAAAGAAATTCAGAATACAACACGAACCTTTAACGACTTATTTCTCTTTGCATATTTGTAACCTTAATTTTATCAAGACATTTACCTACTACATAGCTCGCTCCAGCTCCAAGTAACGCACCAACTATAGCAAATGCAATCAACACTACACCAGAACCGCCAATAAGAGCTAAAGTTTCTTGCCATAAACAACATGCTGCAACTAGACCAGCAACTAAACCAATTCCTGCACCTCTGCACCTAAGTTTCATATTATTACTAATATTGTAACCTCTTCTATGCTTTAGGCTATGACTAGTATTGTTACTTATCCAATCAAAGATTTTGACATTTGGGTTTTTGTCCATAAAATCGATAAGCTCACCTATTGTTTTGTTACGCAAACTATCTAAAAATATAACTTTATCTTCTACATATTGTTCAAATACATTTTTTTTACGTGTCATTTATTTTTCCATACTATTAGAATATGTTTTTACTACACTGCACATCTTAACAATTGGTAAATTCCCATACAAGAATAAGTAGATAATCTTACCACTATAGGTGGGACTAAAGCGCTATAAGATTAAATTCCTGAAAAATGTTGGTAAGAAGAGCTTTTCCAAAAACAATAAAGTTAAGAGTTGAAGAGATAGTAAAAGAGCGACTTACAGTTAATCCAATTGATTTTGGTGAATCGTTTTGTTACAAACTCAAAGGATACAGAAGACTGAGAACTGGCGATTATCGTATCATGTAAATGCTGCAAAGTATGAAGTGTTTCAATAAAACACAGAAAAGACATTTACGAGTCTGAGGCTCCATACTAATATCCTTCCAGTATTAACTTACTGTAACCTTTCCGGTTGAGCCACTGCGATTCTTTGCAACGTTTATCTCTAATTCGTTATTAGCATCGATTTTATAGTCTGTAGAGTAGTAAAATTATAGGGGTATAGTCAAAAATGAGTTATTTTTGAGCTGAGCAAAGCCACCTAAGGTGAAGAGGAAGGAGAGGTGTATAATATAATATTTATAATTTACTTACGTAACTTAACGATTATTGAAAAACATAGTTCTTAAGTACCTTCAAAGCTTTCTCGTAAATAGTGTCTCTATGTCCTATTGTAACGATAGTTACTTCATGTTTTTTGGTGTCTGCACAATACATAATACGGTAATCGCTGACTCTTAGTCTTCTAAACCCTTTAAAGCTATGGTATAAAGGCTCACCAATGGATCAACTGTAAGGCGTTCCTTTATTGCTTTATTTACTCTTGATTCTATTTTTATTGGTAAAGCTGGAAGATCTTTTTCAGTGACATTCTTCAAAAATTTAATTTTGTAGTTCACTTGATCTCCACTTTACATCTTTGTAATCAACTGTTTCTGCACCTTCAATATCATATTGATCAGCAACTACAGATAGTAAAAATCTTCCATTTCACTATCTATTGCTTCTTTAAGTAGTTTTTCTGCTAATGCTTGAGCAGGTTGCTTAGTAAGTTCAGATAATTTAGCAAGATGCTGTAAGGTTTCTTTACTGAAAGCTAAATTAGCGTTTGCCATAAGTTTTACCAAGTTCTACTACTGTATAATTATACAACATTTTCCTAAAATTTTCAATAAAAGTAATTATACTATTATTAATATAATATTAATGCTTTTATATTAAAATTAATACAATATTAATTAAGGGGAATATTATGTTCGGAAACTTACAGAGTGAGAAAACAGGAGCAGATTTACAACAAAAGTTGGATAATCAATCAACACAGTATGGAAAAACACGTGTACACCGAAATGAATCAAATTTGAATGATTTGGATCCGGACATGGATCCTTCTCGGCTCTGGAAGAGCTCAGAGGGCAGAACAGTTTGTGAAGAACACCAGGTTGATGCAAGTGATGTATTAAGTGATATTGGAGACAATTTCCATGATCTTGCAGATTTATTTTCTGTTCTGTAGAAGGTACAGGTTTAATATCAAAAAAGTGTGAGGCTTCTTTATTTTTTCCTAAAATTTTCAATAAAGTAAACGAAGTAATTATGCTAATCTAAATATTGGGATAATATTAACATATAAGTACTATCTTAGCGTTAGTTTTTTAATTAAGGAGTATATTATGGTTGAAGACCCTTTTTGTCATATAAATCAGACTTGCCACGAATAATGTGAAATGAAATTCATTGAGGAAAAATCTCAGTGCAATGACCTCTGTGATTTTATCTTTCCAATTTCTGAAACTTGTTCACCATCTGAAGTTGTGGATCAATTAGTATCTATTTAACAAAAAAGTGTCAGTATATTTTTTAATAAAGAATTATATTGACAGATTATGACAGGTTGAATATAAACGAGTTTGCTGAGGCTAGGGAGAAATGACGCAGACTAAGTATAGTATTGCAAGATATTGTTAGGAATGGGGAGGATATGCTGGTAGCCGGCTACTGGATGTATTTCTACGATAACAACGACTCTTCGTAATCCGTATTACAAAAACGAGAAAGGTACCAGCCTCTGCAGCTTGATGAACATAAACTCTACTACTTTGTTGACGTAGATTACACCGAAGATCGTTACAATTGCAGAGCTGAAGTGCTAATGCTGCTGCTACTCATACGGTTATTCCGTTGGTGGAGTATGTTTTTTGGTCGATTGCAGTCTACTAAAAATCAATGAGGACAGAGTTGCTATTATAGGACAAAAATGTGTGTTATACTAGAAATAATGTGCGGAAAAGGGGGGATTCGAACCCCCGACATATTTTCATATGTGCACGCTTTCCAAGCGTGTGCTTTAGACCGCTCAGCCACCTTTCCATACTTATTCATAATATTAAAAATTATGCTGCTAAACAACTGGTATATATGGTTCGCCACGGAAATTCACAGTATTGTTAAACTTGTTTTTGCACGTTAAAAACGCTTTATCACAACCTGCAAGTATCGAATATTTATCTCCGGTAGAAATTTGATATGGAGGAGAAGCAAATAATGTAACTACTTTATTTTTGTATTCTTTAACTACAACTTCAAATGTTGCTGAACTAAACACTCCGTGCTTATAATATCCATCGCTTTCGATTAAATTAGTGTCTTCAAATCTTCTTTCATCTATCACTTTAGTAATTGTGCTCATTCTACTAAACTTTTTAGCATCAGCTTTACATCTATCATCGCAAAATTGTGCCCTGCATACAGGAGAATATAGCTCTGTTATGCTTCTCTCAAGCTTTGTCGCAAGACCTCTAATTTCAGCGATAAACCTCCCACTATTTAATGTTACTTTACCAAAAGTTCCTGCATGCAAATTCATAATTCCCTGACTCAAATCTTTATAATTCACAAGAAATATTTCAATATTTGCAAAGTCATGCCTTCCTGATAAAACATCTTTTTCTTTAATATCAGCACTATTTAATATTCCTTCAATTTCTAGATTATCAGTTCTCAAATCGCTATTTAATATTATACTGCTGGCTATAAAACCGCTTGAAGATTTATAGAGTATATTATTGAGATTTAAATCTTTATCATAGTCAATGAATCCCATTACCTCCCCACTTACAAGTGTTAATTTCCAGCAAGTAGCGATGGTAAGTAATTCTCCAGTTAAATGGTTTTTTAGTTTGGTTTGCATACTGCTTAATTGATTGAATTTGAAAACGTTCGATAGGTAAGGGATTATGATAATTTATCCATTATCTGAGTAGCCATAGGGTGTCATGCCAGTGTCCAGACACTGGCATCCAGTTAAATTTACGAGTATAAAAGTAATGTTAAAATACAACGTTTCTGATGATGATGGAAAAATGGATCCCAGTGTCAAGCACTGGGATGACACCATTTACTATGCAAATTGCCACAATTTTCGTACAGCTGTGACTGGGATGACATTACTTATTGTGTGAATAAAATAAATACTCGTAGAGTTTGTTACGCACTGGCTTATGTTTATTTGATCGACAAATAAACACTAACAGACAAGACACACACCACATTCAAGTTGTGGTGTGTATTACTAGAACAAATTAGAAAGAAAACTTCACACCAGTTAGTAGAAGAATTCCTTGGTTAGAAGGTACATCAGTACCTTTTTGGTCTTTCAGCGCACCTTGTTCATCAGTCATAAAATAATGTAAGGCTGCATAAGGAACAAACTTGCTCTTATTGCAAGAAGATAGATCATACTGAACACCAAGTGCAACATCATGAAGCATATCTTTGTCGCTCATTCTGCTACCAAAGTATGTCAAGCTTGTGTAGATATTATCATATTGATAACCAGCACCTGTAGTCCAATACATGGTGTCCTTGTCATTAAATTGCTTTAAGCCATTTTTTCTAACATCATCATTAGTATCTTTATATTCTTTTGAAGTAGGGTTGAGTTCCTTGATACTCTTCGGTTGACCAGATTTGCCTAAATATGCAAAAGAAGCAGCGAATTTTATATTTTGACCTTCATCAATCTTATAATCAGCGCTTACACCCAAATTAACACCCATCAGGTCATTGTACTCTACAAATTCCTTATAAAGATGCTTATCTTTACTCGGTTGCTTTGAAACCCCATATTCACCAACTACGGAAGTTTTAACTTTTACATTATGTTTACTAAAGTCATATTCATATGATGCACCAGCACTTATTATATGCTGGTAATCTGGTCCAACATGTCTTAACGTTTCCTCATTCTTTACCCCTGTTACCTTATTACTTGAATCTTTGAGGAAATCTGGAGCTATTTCTTTTACAACGGATAAACCACTATCGTAGCGAGGTGAGTAGCTAAGACCAAATCTTGCACCCATATAATTCGGCGAGTAGTAAGCAGCTCTAAATGGCAATGTGGTCATAACCTCTTTGTTGTATTTTCCTGCCATACGGAAGGAGAGTTTTTCGCTCTCGCTTGAGAAGCTTTCAGTGTAAAGACGTGGTGTTACGTAAAATGGGAAGTTTGCAGCACTTCCTTCTAAGTTTACTTTTCTGAACCAGTCACTATCTGCAGCTCCATCAACAGTTGCAATTCTTGTTGCATCAAGTCTCATCAGAGACTCAGGACCAAACTGATAGCCAAGTTTCAGATCACCATATTTTGAATTCAAAAACACATGTGCACTTCTACCTCTTGCAGCATTCACGCCTTGTGAAGCTCCTTTACCTTCAGTAACTGGAACATGGAATTGTACATCGGCACCATAACGAAGACCAATATCCTCATTTTTATTTTCAGCTCTTAAGTGCAATATTGCATCTGAAATCATGCCCATGTTTTCACTGTAATCACCAATATTCCCTATCCCTTTAGGAAATATTGGATTTGCTCCTTTTATACTATCTGTAGTATTGTTAAAATAATCTGTAGATTTACCTGGCATAACATTATAATGGTTATAGCCACTTAGCCCATGGTTACCATAACCTTGAGAATCAACAACGCCACCGAAAGTTATTCTTAAACCATCCCCTTGATTGGTATTGATAATATCAACCCCACCAACTGAAACAACAGGACTTGCCTTACCTTTTTCCTCTGTATTGCTGTTAACAACTTTTACATCCTTTTTTATATCTTTAGCTTCAATTTTAGCATTCTTAGTTTTAGAACCCTTAATTTTTGACTTTTCTACATTAGAATTTTTAACTTTCAGGGCTTTCGCCTTTGAATCCTCTATAAGCTTTGCTTTTTTCTCTTTTGCTAGCCTAATTTCATCTTTTTTCTTTTGTTTTGCTACTAATTTTAACTCTTCTTTTTTCTTCTTTTGTTCAGCTGCTAATTTTAACTCCTCTTTTTTCTTCTGCTCAGCTGCTAATCTTAATTCTTCTTTTTTCTTAAGCTCCTCAGCTTTTTTTCTTGGATCAGCATTACATATCCTGTCCATTTTTTCTTTTAGTTTCTTATTTGACGTCTTCATCACTTCCATCTTTCCAGAAGTTTTGATTGACTCGTTACTCTCTTGCTTTTTTACTTCCTTCATACTCTCGTCAGAAAAGTCAGCAGCAAAGCCACTGAAAGAACATAAAGTCAATAGAGAAGCTAGAGCAGTTCTAGTATAAATAGATTTTTTCATGAAGTGCCCCCAAAAAATTTTAAAATCATAACATAAATAGTATAAAGGTGTTGAAAATCCAACTTAAAGCAACCTTATAGCGAAAATAAAAGTAAAATGCAATACTTTAAAAGCAACTTTCTTAATACGCTCAACGTGTATATTAACCAAAATTTAGTACAGAGGTTTGCTTGTTAGTGTATTATAACTCTATACTTATTCTATGGAAGTAAAATTTACTCAAGTGAAAGTACATAAAGATTAAAATATTAATATAACTATTGACAATAATATTAGTTTATATTATAGTTAGTGAATTATTGTTTAATTTTTAATAATTAAGGTATTTATGGATTTTAGTTTTTTACGAAATTGGTTTAGCACTACAGGTGCTGCTACAGGCTCAGAGCCAGGTAATACTGAACAACCAGACTCTATTTCAGTAGATGATGGCAAATACGAGATGAAAGAATATGACGATGAATTTGAGATCATTGAAGATTATGAATTTATAAATCGTGCTGATCCAAATGAGCCATGTTCTTTACCTTCTGACTATAAAATAGATGAAAGTATTGTAAAAATTGCAGGATTTGATAGAGAGAAATTATTAGAAATGGGTAATTTCTGCAATATAAGCTATGGCGATGATGATGATAAATTAAGTAAAAAAAGATGTAACAATCTAGCTCAAAGAGTATACAAAACTGAATTTGAAACTGAAGAAGATTTTGAGATTGTTCCATCTACTGAAAAAATGTATAAAACTAGAGCTGAACTCATCAGCGAAGGTTATGAAATTATTCCATTTGGTAATAGCTTTGAAAAAGACGCTGGTCATGTTTTCATAAAAGGTAAAGAAATAACAATAGCTTACCACGGTACTCGTCTGAGCCATGGTGCAAATGATGGACTTACTGATATAAATGTACTTTTTACTACTTCAGAATTTTTACCTGAAGGTGGAAGAATGCATAGAGGATTTTATAATTCATTTACGGATTCATGGCCTAATCTTTATGGCATTTTGAAATCTCATGCTGAAAAACAAGGATCAAAAATCAAAGATTTTAAAATTAATCTCACAGGTCACAGTATGGGAGGAGCTATTGCCAAGATAGCTGCTTTATGCCTAAACAAAACAGAAGGAGCTGAAGATGTCCATGTTGCAACTTTTGGTGATCCACGAGTTTTTGATCTTACTGCTAGTGAATTTTATAATGATGTTCTTCAAGAAAAAACCATTAGAGTAACTCAACATAGACAAGACCCAGTACCAGCGGTATCACCTGGTATTTGTGGTTATGCTCATGTAGGTGCACAATTGAGAATATCAGTACCTGAAGGATATTTTGTTCATCAAATGGATGGTTATCATGAAGCCATTAAAATAATGGATGAAAATGACTTCCGATCAAACAATAACGTTTCTCTCTTTTACTACCCTTCGAGAATATTAAGCCGAATTAACTGTGCAGTTTTAGGTAACGTTCAATATTATGCTGCTAATTTAGGTAATTATATCCTTGTTGGACAAAGCTTTTTCGAAGAAGTAAAAAATAAAAATTTTTCTCAGCTTGAACAAGCAGAAGTTAAGCAGATAGGATATGAGGATCCCTTGTCTACTGCAAGGAGTTTATAACTACTATACAGAGCAATCTAATGATTGCTCTGTAAGCATCTATTCATTTAAATTCAATATAAAAATTTTCACCAGAAGTTATTTTCCATTCTTCTTTAAATTTCTTTAGGTGTTCTTTTTTTTCGCATTCTAAAAGCAGTTCTTCTATGCTCTTATTATAGCTTTCTGTAGTAATTCTTCCTTGATGATGCATAAACCTCAAATAAATCAAATAAGTGTTAATCACATCTGTTTCACAATAATCGCGAATCTCTTGTATTTTGCCACTATCATATAAGTCCATAACTTGTGAACCATCAACTCCAATCTTACCGGGAAGATTAAATGCTGCGCAAACTTCGTTCATCTTCATTCTTGCAGAAGCTCCAAAATCAGAGAGAGATTCAAGCAAATCACAATGCCAATCACTACTGTACCTCTGATTGTAACTATTCCACTTATCGCCAGCTTTGTGAAAATATTCTGCTTGAATGCCATGAACCATAGAACGGTACTTCAGTACCGGTATATCAAAAGTGCGTCCATTGAACGAAACTAGTCTTGGCTTTTTCTCTGATATGTAGTTAAAAAATCCCTTTACTAGCTCTTTTTCATTGGAGTTTACTGTGCCTCCAGATCTTATTTCTTGTAGTGTGAACATTTCATAGCCGCTCTGGCGTGTTATATTACAAAGTAAAAAACTAATAACTACAACAAGGTGGAAGGGCTGACGCAGAAAAGAGTTTTGCCCGTTTGTTATTTCAAGATGATATTTTGTTAATGCGTTCCTCTTTTCTTCTACACTGCTATCATCACTAATATTTAGTAAATTCTTGCAGGAATTTACATCTGGTATAGTTTCAATATCAAATACTAACAAAGAATTAAGCATTACTTATATATTCCTCAGGGCGATCAGTCCAAGGTCGCACTTTTACGAACAAAAAGAGATGAACTTTACACTCAAATAATTTTTCCAATTCTGTACGTGCCTCGATATTAATTTTTTTTATGCTACTGCCATCTTTTCCTAGCACTATTTTCTTATGATTATCTTTCAATACAAATATGATCTGTTTTATGACTAAACTCTTATCTTTTTTTTCCTCAAATTGTTCAGTTATAACAGCTGTAGAGTATGGCAATTCTTCACGTAGGTTCAAGAATAACTTTTCTCTCGTAATTTCCGCTGATAAAAAATCAGCTGAGGAATCAGTTATTTGATCTTTTTCATAAAACCAAGGGCCTATCGGTGCAATTTTAGACAAGTAACTAGTCAGATCAGAAAGTCCATCATTCTTCAGTGCCGAGATCGTAAAAATTTTTTCAAACTTATAAAGCAAATTTAGGTGCTCATGTGCCATCTTGAGCTCTGATTTCTTTACTAAATCAGTTTTATTGATAACCAAAATGCATCTGCCTTTTGTGCGCTCCAGTCGTGCAAATATCGTTTTTATTCTTTCTATATTTTTTAGGTAATTGTTTACATCAACAAGCAATAAAGTAATGTCACTATCCTTAACTGCTCCCCATGCAGATTTGACTAAAGCTTTTTCAAGATTTGTTTCTGCTGAAAACACTCCCGGAGAGTCAGTAAAAACAATTTGCGCATTGTTGCATATAGCAACACCCCTTACCTGTGTCCTTGTTGTCTGCACTTTAGGGGTGACAATTGCAATTTTCTTGCCTACGATGCTGTTAATTAGCGTTGACTTTCCAGCATTTGGCAAACCAGCTATCGTTACAAATAAGCATTTTTCTTCTTTCACAAAGGAAATTATAAAGAAAACTAAACGTTAACGTCAAACAACTTTTTTTAATTATTCTTTAACTAGCCCGTTTTCTTCCTCTTTTGAAGAAAAACATTTTCCAACTTTTTCAACTATAGGTGATATAATATAATCATTCACTTTTTCAGCTATTGGTTTAATAACACAAACTATTACAAATAACTCTGCGATTACTGCTATGGGTGCTATCACCGCACCTGCTAAAGCTGCCGATCCCATTCCAAGCATTATACTTGGAGAAATAGCAGTTGCAGCTGCAGCAAGACCAACTCCAATTGCAGCACTTGCAAGTGCGGAAATACCAGAATAGAGGTGTAATAGTCTAGACTTGATCTGACAAGCAAACAAAGTAAGATAAAAATATAGACAAGTTTTAAAGGAGTGTCAGATATGAATACAACACAAGAAAAAATACTAAAACCAAAGTTGGGATTGCTAGAACTTGCAAAGCAATTAGGAAATGTATCACAGGCGTGTAAAGTAATGGGATATTCAAGGGATACATTTACCGCTTCAAAGAACTGTATGAAACAGGAGGAGAAGAGGCTTTACACGAGATAAGCAAAAGCAAGCCATTGTATGCAAATAGAGTGTCGGAGGATATAGAAAAAGCAGTAGTTGAAATAGCAATAGAGTTTCCAGCATACGGACAAGAAAGAGCAGCAAACGAACTGAAAAAGAGAGGAATTCTCATCTCTGCAAGTGGAATAAGATCAGTGTGGCAAAGAAACGATCTTGAAAATTTTAAAAAGAGGTTAAAGGCATTAGAAGCAAAAGTAGCTCAGGATGGTATCATTTTAACAGAAGAACAGATAACAGCTCTAGAAAAGGCTAAGGAAGAAAAAGAGGCCCATGGAGAAATTGAAACAGAGCATCCAGGATACTTAGGTAGCCAAGACAGTTATTATGTTGGTAATATCAAAGGTATTGGACGAATTTACCAGCAAACCTTTGTTGATACCTATTCCAGAGTTGCTTTTGCTAAGCTTTACACAGAAAGGACTGCTATCACAGCTGCAGATCTTCTTAATGATAGGGTAGTACCGTTCTTTGATGAACAGAAAGTATCATTGCTACGTGTTTTGACGGATCGTGGTACAGAGTATTGTGGCAGACCTGAAAATCACGCTTACCAGCTATATTTAGGGGTAGAAAATATTGATCATTCTCGAACCAAAGCTCGTTCTCCACAGACTAATGGCATATGTGAAAGGTTCCACAGAACTATGCAAGATGAATGTTACAATATTATCTTTAGAAAGAAAATTTACACCTCTTTGGCAGAACTTCAGTTAGACGTAGACCATTGGGTGCATTCTTACAATAGATCTAGACCGCATTCAGGTAAATATTGCTATGGTAAGACTCCTATGCAAACCTTTTTTGATAGTATGCATATTGCTTATCAGAAAAATATTGATAGCATTAAACAGGATGCTGATTTTGGTTTTGACTTTGTTAATTCTTCTGTCAGTTAATTCATGCTTGTCAGATTAAGTCTAGACTATTACAGTTTAGTTTTTAACTAGAACTTTTCAGATAAATACTGAGTGAGGATTTCAATGCCTTCATCAATCTCTTTTTCAGTGATAATGAGTGGAGGCAAGATTCTTAGAACGTTATCTGATGTTACTCCAACAGTAAGTAAACCACGGTGACTTAGCTCTTCTGCAAATTTTTGGTTATTCATTTTTACTTTTATTCCTAGCATCAACCCTTTCCCTCTCACCTCTTCTATCATTGGAAACTTGCTTGCTAAGTCCTCTAGTTTGTTTTTTAAAGACTTACCTCTAACTTCAACATTTTCTAAGAAGCCAGGGCTGAGCAATTCATCCAATACAGCATTACCTACTGAAGTTGCAAGTGGATTACCACCAAAAGTAGAACCATGCATACCGACCGCCATGTACTTAGCAACCTTTTCAGTTGCAAGACAAGCCCCCAGAGGGAAACCTCCTCCTATTCCTTTTGCAAGAGCACATATGTCAGGCTTAATTCCTATGTGTTCATATGCAAATAACTTTCCTGTCCTGCCAGCACCGCACTGAACGCAATCAAAAAATAGCAGTATGTCGTTTTCGTTACATAGTTCTCTTAGCTCTTTCATGAAGACTTCACTCATTACTTTAATACCACCTTGTCCCTGTATTGGTTCTATTAATATAACACCTATGCCATTAGAAATTGCTTTCTTTACACTCTCAATATTGGGCTCTATGTTATCACACCAGTCAATATAAGGATTCAGTAATTCAGAAAATTTCTGTCTATCGTTTGTTGCACAAGTTAAAAATGTCCTTCCATGAAATGCACCATGAAATGTTAGAATTCTATAGCGATTTTTATTACCTTTTCCATTTTGATAGGCCCTAGCGATTTTAAGTCCACATTCCACTGCTTCTGATCCAGAATTTGCAAAAAATACAGTATTAGCAAAGCTGTTGTTTATTAAATTTTCTGCAAATTTGTTGGTAGTAGATATATTATAGGTATTTGATATATGCCATAGTTTTTCTCCTTGTAATTTTAGGACATCAGTTAATCGTGGGTTGGCATGACCTAAACTGCTAACAGCTATTCCAGAGTGAAAATCTATATAGCGCTTATTATCGATATCATACAAGTAAATACCTTTACCATAAGAAAAATTTATGTTAACAGGAGAATAAACTGGCAAGATAGGAGAAATTGTCATAAAAGTATGATATGCTAATTTTTTATTAATACCATAAAAGACGTTATTTCACAATGAGAAGAATATGTATAAATTAAGTAAATTAATTTTTACTACACTAAAAACAAATAGATATACAAAAATTATCTCGCTATTCTTATTAATTTTTGTGGTTTTATTGGGCACAATATACCGCAGTTATTCATTAAAGAATAATTTTCTTTCTTTTTACCGTAATTCAAATGCAAACTTAAAAGATCTATTGGAAAATAGTATAATAAAAAAATATCATTATTTACTAATAGAAAAACATCATATTAAATATAACAGTTTTGATTACATAAACCAGTTGGTAAAATTGCGTGCTGAATTGTTACAATCAGTAAGCAAAGTAAGAAATTTTAGCTTAATACTGTATGATCAAAATGCCAGAGTAATTTTCAGTAATTTTAATACTCAAGGTCATGACTATGAGCAGTTGCTTACAAAT
Organism: Wolbachia endosymbiont of Leptopilina clavipes; assembly: GCF_006334525.1. NCBI lineage: Bacteria > Pseudomonadati > Pseudomonadota > Alphaproteobacteria > Rickettsiales > Anaplasmataceae > Wolbachia > Wolbachia endosymbiont of Leptopilina clavipes. The sequence continues at coordinate 26,028 of NZ_QJHA01000040.1, read as the reverse complement.
GATGAAATTGATAAATTGCTAAGCAATCAAGAAATATTTTACGCTACAGGAAATACATTAACTTCTACTTTCCCTATATTTCATGAAGATGACATTAAGCCTTCATTTTTTTTGAAGATCATTCAAAGCTATAATGACTCTTATATTATGGTATATAGTCTATTTTCAATATTAATGGGCTTATTACTTGTTATCTTAATACTAATAATGCTTTATTTGCACTTTTCCAATACCCAAATGCTAGCCAAGCAGCATAAAACTAATATTGAATTACAAAGGGTTAAAGAGGCATTAGAGCAAGAAAATGCAAATAAGATAAAATTTTTTGCAAGTGTTACACATGAGTTGCGTACACCTCTTAATGCTATTATTGGATTTGCAAAGTTGATCAAAAATGAAACTTTAGGTTCGGTAGATCACTCTAAATACAAGGAATACGTAGACGATATATATAATGCTGGTACACATTTACTTGCTTTGATTAATGATGTGCTCGATTTTTCTAAAGCTGAATCAAGTAGTTTAACAGTAGAGAAAGTGAAGTTTAATCTGAATAAGATAATAGATTCGTGCTTAAAAATGTTATTACCTAAACTAAAAGAAACAGGGATTAGTTTAAAGAAAGAGATATCTGATAAACAATTATTAGTTATCGCCGATCCCAAAAGAATGAAGCAAGTTATAATAAATTTGTTATCAAATGCAATCAAGTTCACTCCTCAAGGTGGTTTAATAAGAATGATTATTAAAGAGAATATAGAAAAAAATTTATTAACTATTGAGTTTCATGATAATGGAATAGGGATAATGCAGCAGGACATATATAAAGTTATGTCCGTTTTTGGCCAAGCAGATTCGGGATATAGAAACGAAGGCACAGGTATCGGATTACCTCTAAGCAAGAAATTAGTAGAGTTAATGGGTGGGACTTTCAACATTCAAAGTGAAGCAAAACTTGGTACTACGATAACATTGAGCTTCTTTTATGAAGAGCAAACATGTGAAAAGTTGATTGATTTTTAGTAAAATATATTTGATATTGCACTTTTATATCTAGTACACTCCTAAGTCATACTGACGTGATACCTCTTGGCTAATAATAAGTAGCGGAATGTAAGTAAATTAAACTTTTTAGCTATACTTCCTGAAAACACTTTATAATTCTTGAGCATAAAGAAAATTCCTTTAATAATGAAGCATGCTAATCAGGAACTTAATAAAACAAGCAACTCAAGTAGGAAATAGTGAAAACGTAATACAATATGTCAAATATCTCTATCAATTTGAGAAGTTTAGAAATACATTAAACCTCACTTTGTCACTAATAAAGCAAACTAGACTCTCGTTTGAAATATATCAAGAAGGATTAGTGGATATGGAAGAGGGAGTGTGTAAGACAATTCGTTCTTCTGGTTTAAATAAGTATGTTATTGTGCTAAGAAGGTCAAATCCTTACATCATAGTACATGAACTTTCACATATGGTTGAAAATGAACTGAACTTAAGCTTAGAGCAAGAATTTCTCTATAAAGTTTATCAGGATATTGAGCAGAACTTAAAGCAGTCAAATATTCTGGTACAAAAAATTATTGGTCAAATTATATTTAAGGAGATACAAGTTTACCAAACTTCAAAATCACGTGCGTCTGAGTTATTCGCACGCTATTTTGAGCTGTTTGCTTGGGCTCAGGAAGTTTATCCTAAAGATAAAGAATATCTAATTCGCACTCAAGATTTAAATAAAGTATTTCTTGCTACTAACCAATGGAAAAAGAGATGCCTGGATCCACAAATAATGAAGATAATAGATAAAGAAGTAAAGGAGTATAGCAATAAAACTGCCTTTAAAGATATAAACAAAGTACAAAGCAGTTGGATTAATAAATTTTCCTCTGGGAGTAAAAAAATTGGTTCTATATTTGGAGATGATAATTAGCTTAACAGAACAAAGTTCACTTCTTCAACATTTCAAGTTATAGTTCTCACAATTAAAGAGTTCAAATATATATATGAAAACTATATTAGCTGTTGAAACAAGCTGTGATGAAACTGCAGCAGCAATTGTAAATAGTAATAAGCAAGTCCTTGCTCACGAAATTCTTTCTCAGGAAGAGCACAAAAAACGCGGTGGGGTAATACCTGAAATAGCATCACGTGCTCATATGAAGCATTTAAGTGGTCTAGTAAAAAGCGCTATAGAAAAATCTAACCTTAACTTTTGTGATCTAGATGCAATTGCAGCAACATCAGGACCAGGACTCATAGGTGGACTAATAGTTGGTACAATGATGGCTAAAGCAATTTCGCATGTAGCACAAAAACCGTTTATTGCAGTTAATCACTTAGAGGCACACACATTAGTTATTAGGCTGCTATATGAGGTTAAATTTCCATTTCTAGTCCTACTTATATCGGGTGGTCATTGTCAATTTTTAATTGCACAGGATGTAGGTAAGTATATTAAACTTGGAAAAACACTTGATGACTCGCTGGGTGAAGCGTTTGATAAAATTGCTAAGATGCTGGATCTAAGCTATCCTGGAGGTCCATTGATTGAAGAGTTAGCTAAAAAAGGTGATGGTATGAGATTTAAGCTGCCAAGAGCAATGATAAAACGTTCTGGATGTGACTTCTCATTTTCTGGAATTAAAACAGCAGTAAAAAACTTAGTTAAAGAGCTTGCAGTGAGCAAGCAAGATGTTTGCGATATGTGTGCTTCGTTTCAAGAGTGTATTAGCGACATATTACTCGATAGAGTCAGAAATGCTATTGATATCACTGCATCTTTAAATATTAAAATCAATGATTTTGTAATTACCGGTGGAGTTGCAGCAAATAATTTTCTGAAGGAGAGATTGAAAAAATACATAGATTTGAACGTGCTTTCTCCTCCAAGCAACCTATGTACAGACAATGCGGTAATGGTTGGATGGACAGGAATTGAAAGGTTACAGAAAAATTATATAGACTCTCTTGACTTTGCACCAAGGCCAAAGTGGGAATTAGAAAAATATTACTAGCACAAAAAATTATCTACTATATAATGCGGCCGCTGGTGAATTTTTGTAGGCTTAAAAATTACAGTGGTATCTACTAAAGCCTTATTCACTACCGGCATTATTATTTATGAGGTACAGTATGTTCAAAAATAAATTTGACACAGTTACTAATGTTTTCAAAGCTAAATCTAGTACAAGCGCAAAGACACTCAGGTCGGGTTTATTTGTTGCGGTAAACGTTGGTATGGCCAAAGCAATTAGTAATATAGACCCCTCTTCATTACAAGGCAATTCAGAAGATAAAGTCAATAAGCAAGACCTAATAATCATATATGATTATATTAACAAAGTAACTCAAGAAGAAAACTATAATATATGTACTAATAATCTTGATTATATAAAAAGCAGGATTTTAGAAGAAAATATAAGTGATTCATTAGCTGAAAAATTTTGTCAAGATGGATGGAATATAATAAGTAATGATGGTTCTTCGCTATTAACAGTGGCTATTGAAAGAATTAGGGAAAGACAACAAAAGAAAAATAGGGATTGTGATATTAAAATGGCTGTATCTCTAATTCTTGGTATGAAGAAAGAATTGATTACAAAACTGGAGAATTTTGCAGATAGTAATGATAAAACACTTCTACATTATTTAGCTGAGTTGGGTAAAGAAGATATTTTACGTTTTGTGATAGAAAATTCTAATTTTGACATTGAAGAAGCATTAAGGAATAAAGATAGAGATGGCAAAACACCACTACACTATGCGGCTAAATCTGGCAATAAAGAATGCTTGAAAATTCTCATAGAAAATGAAGCAGATTTTAGTTGCACTACCAATAATAAAACTGAGTTACACTATGCTGCCAGAAGCGGAAGTCCTAACCTCCTAGAATATTTAAAAGAAATATTGACAGCAAAAGGAATTTTTGATAAGGAGAAAATTAAAACAGATAAATATGGAAATAACGCATTACACTATGCTGTGCAATCTGGAAATGCTGAGTGCATAAAATTCTTCATTGATAATCAAGTACAATTTTTAAAAAATAAATATAATGAGAATCCTTTTCATAAGATTGCAGGTAACTCAGAAACTCAAGAAAATGCCATAAATTTTCTTATAAAGCATCTAGAATTTTTAGGTAGACCAAATAGTAAAATTGATCAAGAAAATGTAGATGGTAACGCCCCATTGCATATAGCTGCAAAACATGGAAATAAACAGCTAATAGAATTGTTTATTAAATCAGGTGCAAAAATTGTTCAGAATAAACAAGGTAACACCCCCTTACATATTGCTATTATACATGGTAATACATATTGTATAGAGCTATTTTATGAAAATACAGGAAATAGCATACTTCAATCCAAAGGTGAGTATGGAAGAGATCTTGTACATTTAGCTGCAATGTACGGGAAGTATGATTGTCTAACATTTTTACTCAATAAATTTCCTGATTACGATTTAAGTACAGAAACACGCAAAGGAAATATGGCCCTACACTTAGCTCTATCGAGTAATACAGAAACAGAACTAAGAAAAAAATGTGTGAGTCTATTAATAGACAGAAGAATGCAAGTAAATAAGAGTAATAATGAAGGAAACACCCCTTTACATTTTGCTGCCCAACTTGATTTATCGTTTTTAAGCATGATAGAAAAAAAGTTGGAAGAGAAGAAATTTGACGTTTATCAAGAGGTTTTGCGTGAGAATAGCAACGGTGACACCGTCTTTCATATGGCAGCACGTGTTGGTAATAAATCATGCCTTGAGCACCTTTTTAAAAAAGAGAGAGTGGGAGAAATATTAAGTAAGAAAAATAAGGATGGACAAACTTTACTACACTTATCTATCCTAAGTGGAAGAGTAGAATGCGTTAAGTATTTGGTAAAAAAAAGCCCAAAGGGTATTTTTTTAGAACAAAATACACAAAAAAAGTTGTTATTTGCAGCTATTTTGAGCGGCAATAAGGAATGTCTTGAATTTGTGTCAAAAGAACTTGTAGGTAAAAAGGTGGCTGCTAACATCAAAGTGTTATATGATGAAAATGACAATACACCGTTACACATGGCTGCTCTTGCCGACGACATAGGATTCTCTCAGTATGTTATTGAAAGTATTGCTAAGTCAATTATTAGGAACACAGTACCACTTTTTAACACAAACAGTCAAGGGCTTATACCTCTACATTTAGCTGCCATGAGCCTTAATGCTGAGTTAATAGAATATTTTATGACAGATAATCATTACCCCTATAATAAGAAAATGTTAAATGTTGTATCTAAATCTGGAAGAACAGCATTACACTATCTTGCTTGTAATGAGTGATAATGATTTTGAAAAAACTATAAATGAGGATTTTAAGCAAGGTCAATTTTTGAAAAAGTTGGTTTTAGAAAAGCGTAAACAAAATGAGCGCTTAAGGGAAAAAGCTATTAAAGCCTTATTCTACCTAACAATCAGCACCGGAGAGAAAACTGTAAATAAGAAGATAAATTTTGATATAAAGGATAATGCAAAAAAAACAGCTTTAGATTATGCTTTTAAACATGGCGACACAAATATCTTGAGGTTATTTTTAGATTTCTTTTATGAAATAAGGGAAAACAAAAAAAGGAAATATGATAGACTTAATATGGAAGATCAAGAAAGAAGCAAAAAGCTTCTAGACTACTATAATCTGGCCATGTCAATATCAAGTGTGATTATTTCTGTTTGCGTTAAGTATAATAATGCAGAACCTGAAAAGGAAGAAATTCTTACCTGGATTTCCATTGCATTTTCTTCGATATCATTTTTACTTACCTTATACAACTTAGTGATTGGCCTTCAAAAAGAACCTGTTAAACGTAAGATAGAAAACTATACTGAAAAAATGAACAGAATTGAAGAGGTTACAGGAAAGTTAGCTAAGACAAAAGTAGGGGATCATGATTTGGAGGAATACAACTCAATATTGGAACTATTAATAAAGAATGCAGAAGATATTTCACGATTGGAAAATGAACTTTACAAGTTTACGCATGAAACTAGATTAGAGAGTAAAGACAAACTCAATATTTCTCCTCAGAAAATGAGTAGGGGTGGTAGTGCAGTACCATGTTCGAATAAGTCTTTAGAAGGTAGAAAAAGTTCACCTGTTTTGAATGATTTAACAGCAAAACTTAGTCTGTTTTCAAGACGCAACAGTAGAGTACAAAATACAATGGACAAGTTAGATAATCCATCATGTGTAATTACTATAAATGAGCATCCAGAAATTAAACCAAAAGCTCCGAAAAACAAATTCAAGAATGTTGCAACCAAGCTAAAAATAGGCAATATCTTTAGTAAGAAAAAAGAAGATCTTATTGCTTCATCAAGCTTATCAGAAGGTGCTAATCAAGAGAATATTACAAAAATGAATGAAGAAAACTGTGGGTTGATAAAACGATTTGGTGATACCAATGGGTATTCAACATTTTCGACTCCTTTTAATCCAAGCGGTTCAACCTCAAGAGAAGAGTGTGGTAACAATCATAGTGCAGCGCGTCATGTGAGTTATGGTAGTGCAAATAATTCTGTGAGTGATAAGGAAGTTAGTAAATCTCCATCTCTAATACTTTCTAACTTTGAGGAGGGGATTACTGTTGACTGTTTTAAATTCGAAAGATATAGACCAAGGGTATATTCAAGTCCATCTTGTGTGAGAAAAAGAGCAATTACAGCTAGATCATTGGAATATGTAATACTTCCTGATCATATAGAAAGAGGAAAATAGATGCAGATTGTAATCACTGACTCTGATAGCATCAACTTTCAGAGGAGTGATAGTAAGCATTATAGTAAACTGTCATTGAGTAGCAGATAAGGAAAACACAGAACAATTGGCAAGGCTATCGTATAAGATTATAGTAGAGAAGGAATTAGATAGTCTTGCTATAAAAAAGTTTATGTTTTCCTATTCGCATATGTTAACATTTTATTATATTAACGATAGGGTAAGGCAATAGCTGTTAATACTTTTGAAATAAAAGTTATATATGGTGCATATAGTTAAGTTAAAAGGAAGATTGTGGAAATTACTCCATCAATAAAAAAAGAATTAAAGCAAAGTATACTATATACTTGTCTAGAGAAGTGCAAGAGTGCGTTTTGGTTCATTTTCTGGTTTAGTTCAGGGATTAATGCGTTGATGTTATTTTTGCCACTCTATACTTCTCAGGTACTTGATCGAGTGATATCGAGCGAGAGTGTATCAACATTAGTTATGCTGACGATTATTACTTTATCTGCGTTTGCATGTTCTGCAATGCTTGAAACTTGTCGATATTTAGCCATGGCAAAAATTGGCGACTGGATTGATAAAACTGCAACACCAGACCTAATAGTAAGGTCAATTAGGCTAACATCAGTGCAGAGCTCAACTTCCAGCGGTGAAGCAATACGAGATCTTGGGGTAATAAAAAATTTCATTACAGGAAATGGTATATTTTCACTATTTGATACTCCATGGTCGTTAATTTACCTTGTTTTCATCTTTATGATACATACCTCTACAGGGTTTATAGCTATTGCCGGAATTATTATATTAGTTTCAATGGCAGTATGGAATGAACTTGCTACTAAGCGTATATTGAGAGAAACCAATGAAGAAACTATACGTAATATTAATGCTATAGATGTTGCAACACGAAATGCAGAGGTGGTTGAAGCTATGGGTATGTCAGAATTTATAGTTTCTGATTGGTGTAAACGGAATGATCAAAATCGTGCAATGCAAGTTACAGCGCAGAATCGTTCTAATGTGATTACTGGGATTACTAAGTTTTTACGCTCGACTCTCCAAATTTCAGTAATTGGAACAGGTGCATTACTCGCAATCACAGCTCACAAAACTGCTGGTAGTATCATTGCTGCCTCAATTTTGATGGGTAGAGTATTGGCTCCATTTGATGCAGCAGTTCATACTTGGAAATTTTTAAATCAAGCCAAAATGTCATATGGCAGGCTGCAAAGACTTATCCTAACATCACCAAAAAGAGAGCAAAATATGGCTCTACCAGAGCCTGAAGGGAAGTTGGAATTTGATAGAGTATTCTTTACTCCTTATGGGAGTAATAAGCCAACAGTAAAAGGAATATCATTTTTAATAGAACCAGGGGATGTAGTTGGTGTTATTGGCGCAAGCGCTTCTGGTAAGTCCACCATTGCCAAGCTAATTGTTGGTGTATGGAAACCCATATCTGGTGTAGTCAGACTAGATGGTGCTGATGTATACACTTGGAATCGAGAAAATTTTGGTAATTATGTTGGCTACTTACCTCAAGATATTGAGTTGTTCAACACTAGTGTTAAAGCTAATATTGCTCGAATGAGACCAGACCCAAATCCTGAAGAAATAATCAAAGCAGCAAAAATTGCAGGAATACATGAATTAATACTGAGCTTACCAAATGGGTATGATACAACAATAGGAGGACCTGGAGGAGTAATACTCTCTGGTGGCCAAAAACAGCTTCTTGGACTTGCAAGGGCTTTTTATGGTAATACTAAGCTTTTAGTGCTTGATGAACCGAATGCTAACTTAGACAGTAATGGAGAGGCGCGCTTGATTAATGCAATCAATGTTGCAAGAAAGCAAAATACTACCACTGTTATCATCACTCATAAGCTACCGTTACTATCCGTAGTTGATAAAGTGATTATCATGTCAGATGGTATTATTTATGATATGGGACCAAAAGATGAGATTTTGAGCAGATTAGTTGCTCCATCATCAGATGCCACAGAAGATAAACGTTCTTCAGCAAGTGGTTAAGAAAGAGAGAACCTGTCACACTTCTCTTTCTCTTATAGAGTACTATATGCACAGTTTATAAAATCTTAAGCAATTGTTATTAGAAAAATCCAATAATGATTAGCCGCGGAACCTATTTGCTAATTCTCTCACATTGACCTTAGACATTTCTGATATAGGCTCTTGTGTATATGAGACATCAGATTTAACGCCTTTTTTGTCATGACCTTTAGTAATAGAACATACTACAGTATCAGCCTTTACATGCTTAACACTTGGATCTGATTGAAACCCATGCTTTCTTTCCATTTGTGCTTCAAGCTTACTGCTATCATGTGTAACCCTACACCTTTCTAGATTACGGTCACGTTTGTCAGGAGCTACATATCCATCTATATCACTACATAAGAACGGGCGCACTTTGAACCTGTCTGAACTAACACCATTTTCAACACTTGCAGAATTATGAGCTTTTCTATTATTGCGCATTTTATCTACAGCTTCCTTTATTTTTTCTTTTGATGGTTTTGGCAGCAGTGCTGGCTTATATGCACATGCTGGTAGTTCTGGAAATGAGTCCTCCTGAAACAGCAAATGACTTTGGTTTCTCTTACTATCTGATTCTTCAATATTCTTTATTGGTGTCTTGAAAGAGTTTTCATTTTTCTTTCTTAGATCTAACTCATTTAATCCGCTTCCAACATTATTTTTTCTTGTTGTAGTGTGAATAACACCTGGAAGTTTCACTTCATACTTAAATTTTTTACCAATGGTATCTATTGACTCATTAGATGAGGAATCTATTTGAAACCTATCGTTTGAAAATTTTGATTTTGTAGCATCAAAAGATATACTACGTTTTTCTATCTTTTTATCAGTCATATTTTACCTCTAAACCTATTAACTAACAAAAGTATAAACTAAGAGGTATTAATTTTATTATAATAATAAAGGCTCAAGAAGCATCACCGTAGGGTTTTCTATATAGTACTTAAAGGCATTTAAAAATTTTGCTCCGAGTGCTCCATCAACTGCTCTGTGGTCAACAGAGAGAGTAACTGTCATTACCTCTGCTATCTCTATTTTTTCACTTATGACAACTGGTTGTTTTTTAGATGCGCCGACAGCCATAATGCAAGACTGTGGTGGATTGATTATAGCACTGAAAGTTTTTATACCAAACATGCCTAAATTAGAAATGGTAAACCCTCCTCCTTGAAATTCTTCAGGCCTTAATTTTCCAGATCGTGCTCTATTTACTAAATCTTTCACTTCTTTTGATATAGATAAAACACTTTTTTCATCAGCATTTTTTACTATAGGAGTAATAAGTCCATCCTCAAGCGCTACAGCAATTGAGATATCTATATTTGAATATTTTACTATCTTAGTATCTATCCACGATGAGTTTATGTCAGGAAATTTTTTCATGCTGAAAGCCACAGCTTTTATAATTAAGTCATTAATTGTTACTTTATTGTTCTCATTTGCTGAATTAACCTCATTTTTGAGCGATATTAGCTTATCAACGTGGCAGTCTACAGTTAAATAAAAGTGTGGAATATTTTGCTTAGATTCAACTAGGCGCTGCGCTATCACTTGGCGCATATTACTTACTTCAACTGTTGTATTTTCCTCAAATCTCTCATAGCTTTTAGTTTGATCTAAAAATTCTAATACATCAGCTTTGATGATACGACCATATGGACCTGTACCTTTTAATCGCTTTATATCAACACCTTCATTTTGAGCTATTTTTTTAGCTAAGGGGCTTACTTTTATTCTATTTTCTGTTGCTCTATCCTCTTTTTTAGATCCCAGTGTCACGCACTGGGATGACATTGAAGAGCTAGATGAAATCGAAGGGTTGGATGATACTGAAAAATCGGCTTCAACCTCCTTCTCAACCTTGGTATTGATGGCAGAAGCTAAATCAAGTGCGCTTTTATCTTCCCCTTCCTCTAACATTAGAGCTATCAGTTGATTTACAGGCACACCACTTGTTCCTTCCGACACTAAAATTTTTGCTAAAACTCCTTCATCGACAGATTCAAACTCCATTATGGCTTTATCAGTCTCAATTTCAGCGATTACATCACCTATTTCAACTTTATCTTGTTCTTTTTTACACCACTTTACAATTTTCCCTCCAGTTTTACTCATTGTTGGGGAAAGAGCGGGCATCAATATTTCTATAGGCATTTATTCTGCATTAAAAGATCTATTTAATTTTTAATTTACTCTTTACCCTATGTCAATCTAATCGTAAATCATGATACTTATATCATCCTAGTACGTGATGCTGGAATCTTGGTTGACTACTGTTATCCTACTATTTCTATTGCTTAGTCCTAGACAGAGTACAAATAGTAAGATCATCATGAAAATAGACGAATCTGTTATAATGGAAATAGAAAAATGTAATGCTTACTATCCTCTCACAAACATATAGCTTGGGTACAGAAAAAATTTATATGAGGAGCTGGTTAAATTGATAAAAGATCAGAATTAATAGTAGTTTCCGAATCTTCTGTAGCAGGCTCTTCATGTGAAGCAGAGGACAGACTAACTTCTTTATCCTCTGTTCTCTGTATAGAACTACCACAAAAACTCCTTAACATCTCTTCAGCAGATGAATTTAAAATCTGTATAATAGACTTTTCACTTTGTTCTTTCAGCGATTGATCCATCTTAGAAATCAACTCGGAAAATTCACTACCTTCTTTTCTAGCTTCACTTTCTATCTTATTTTTTATGCTTTCTATATTACTTTGGTTAATTTCTTCTTTCGTTATGTTAAATGAATTAGCAATACCTTGATACTTAATCTCACAATCGCCACAGCCAACTATGCAAAGAGCAATAGAATCGGATATTTCACCTGCAGCCGAATTATGGATAGTGTAAGCTAAGCAATTGTCATGATATTTAATGCCAAGCTGTTGCTCTATCAATTCAGAAATTTCATTTTTTAAAGACATAAAGTACCTCCTTCTTACATTACTGTACCTTCTGATTAAAGTACAACAGCTGCTCCTAAATAGCAATCCATATATGGTTTACTTTAATAAATTATTAAAGTAAGAAGCTTTTACATCCTAAAACATAACTTAGATAGGCCAATGTAAAAAAATTTTTAAACGAGAATTATTGTATATATATTACTTATTTGGTAAAATTATTTTGGCAAAATAGCATATAAAAGTTGAGGCTAATTATGAATATTAAAGAACGAAAGGATTTACAACAGGAGTTATTAGGAATTGTTTTCAATATACTCATAGAAAGTGAAGATAGCGCCATAGAAGCTATGGAAACAAGAGCAGTAGAGATAATTAAAAAAATAAAAGAACACATTAATGATGATATAGAACATGGTACAGGATTTGATAGTCAAAAATGCCAATTTTAGACTGGATCGTTGCTTGTGATTCTCAGGATTATGTTAGACTAAACAACAAGTCGCTATTAAAATTTGAGAAGGCAATTAAGGATATTGGAGGAAGAGCACCGCTAAATGAAATAAAAAGTACAATAAGGTTATTAGTAGAACAAGCACAGCTAAATCATGTTAGAATTAGAGGTGAGAGAGAAGTACCACTAAACCTCTTTGAGGAAAACATAATAATGAGAGAGCGAAGAAGGGCAAGAGAACAACAAATGCGGCCAAATTTTATTAGAGAAAGAGAAGCGTCATTGAATCTCTTTGGAAACAGGGATGAAAATGTAATAATGAGAGGACAAATGAGGTCGCGCTATATTAGGCGTATTAGACGTGAAAGAGAAGTACCACTTAGTTCAAAAATAGGAGAATTAATTGGTGTAGTTTCATCCATAATTGTAGGTGCTTTCATTGGTATAATGGTTGGTATGGTCATTGCTGGTTTATGTATTGAGCTTTGTGTAATCACCACTGCAGAACCGATTCTTCTCATCATGGGTGCTACTGCTGTTATAGGAGCTATTGTAGCAGGAACTGCTCCTGTATTAAAGCTAATAGAGATGTTTAAAGGTCAAGAACCTAATCTTTCTCCTAGTAGCGGTCTGGAAAGCTCTAATACTGAACATACTTATTTAAATAGGCAAAGAGTTATTTAGAAAAAAATTGGAAGAATGTTCAAAAAATTCCATTTATAAAATACATCGGCTTAACTATGATCTTATAACTTAAGCTAATTAATTAAAAATTTTTGTTTTAGCGGTTAAATAAAGCCAGATCTTATTAGAGAGAGGATCTTCTTATCTCTTCTTTACCTTCATTTTCATTTCTAACAATTTTTTTTCCACTTAATATGTCTCTTATTTCATCTCCTGTTAAAGTTTCAAACTCCAGTAGATTTTCAGCAATGAGCTCCAAGTCTTTCCTACGCTTGGTTAAAATGTCTTTTGCTTTTTCATAGCAAGAAAATACGACTTTCTTTACTTCCTCATCTATAAGTCTTAACGTATCTTCAGAAATTGTCTCAGAATCATGTGTGATTTGTTCGCGATTATGATAGATCGGACCTATTTTGTCGCTCATTCCCCATTTTGTCACCATAGAACGTGATAAATCTGATGCTAGTTTTATATCTGAAGATGCACCGCTTGTGACTTTATCATAGCCAAAAATTAGCTCTTCTGCCACACGTCCACCCATTGCAACAGTTATATCTGCTAGCATCTTTTCTCTTGTGAGGGACACTCTATCTGTTTCTGGTAGTCTCATAACTAAACCGAGTGCTCTACCACGTGGAATAATTGTTGCTTTGTGTATAGGATCAGAAGCAGGCATATTAACTGAAACTACTGCATGACCAGCTTCATGGTAAGCAGTAAGCTTTTTTTCTTCTTCTGTAATGACTAAGGACCTTCTTTCCATGCCCATCATCACTTTATCACGTGCATACTCAAAATCATCCATGGTAACAATTTTCTTATTTCTTCTTGCAGCAATAAGCGCAGACTCATTCACTAAATTTGCTAGATCAGCCCCTGAAAAACCTGGCGTTCCCCTCGCAACTGTTTTTACGTTTACATCTGGTGCTATCGATATTTTCTTTATATGCGTATTTAATATTCTCTCACGCCCATTTATATCAGGTAAAGAAATAGTAATCTGTCGGTCAAAACGACCAGGTCTAAGTAGTGCTGGATCTAGGACGTCTGGACGGTTAGTTGCAGCAATTATTATCACACCTTCATTAGACTCGAAACCATCCATCTCAACCAGTAACTGGTTTAATGTTTGTTCCCTTTCGTCGTTACCGCCACCAAGACCGATGCCGCGATGCCTACCTACTGCATCTATTTCGTCTATGAAAATTATACAAGGAGCATTTTTCTTACCTTGATCAAACATATCCCGGACACGGCTTGCACCAACACCGACAAACATTTCAACGAAATCAGATCCAGAAATACTAAAAAACGGTACATTAGCTTCACCTGCAATTGCACGAGCAAGTAGAGTTTTACCAGTTCCAGGGGAACCAATTAAAAGGCATCCTTTTGGTATCTTCCCACCTAACACTTGAAATTTTTGCCTTTGTTTAAGAAAATCAACAATTTCAACCAACTCTTCTTTTGCTTCATCAATCCCAGCAACATCATCAAATGTCACTTTTTTTCCAGTAGTCATAAGCCTAGCTTTTGATTTGCCAAAGCTTATAGTTCTATTACCTCCTGCTTGCGTTTGTTTAAAAAGGAAAAGTAATAAACCGATAAAGATAAGGGTCGGAACCCATTGAATAAGTAATCCACCAATTATACCTATTGCAGAGTCTCCAATTGAAAAGAAGAACTTCACTTTCCTATCATGCAAACTTTTTATTAAGTCACTATATATAACACCACTTGAGTTAAAGGCTGACCCATCCCTAAACTTCCCTTCGATGCTTTGGTTTCTTATTGTAATATTTTCTATATCATTATCTTCTAGTCTAGTTAAAAATTCTGAAAAAGGTATGGTTGTTTTACTCTTACCTATACTTCCGCTAAATTGAATATAAGCAACTGAAATAAGAACAATAATCACTAACCAGATCAATAAGCCTTCTAAAAATTTTTTCATTTACATTTCTAATTAAACACTAATCAAGCTTACCAAATTTTGTTTTATCGTGCTATTAATAATGCATCGAATCTTATCATCACCGTATTTCTCCGTTATAATTTACATCAGGATAAGCAACCACCTTTCCATTTTTTTTCACTGTTGGAAAAGAGTAGTAAACTTTAGAAAAATAATTACAAATTTAAAAAACCTTGCCCCACTCATTGTAATCCTTAATTAAACATCAATTAACTTTAGCAAATTTTCCTTTATTATGCTAGTGATAAAATATTTAATCTCATCATCACCAATATGCTTGCTATCATGTTTTATACATGGATAAGCAAGCATCTTTCCATCTTTTTGTACTGTAGGCAAAGAATAGTAAACTTCAGAGCAATAATCATAATTTTTTAGAAATTCAGGGATTTTTTGTGTTTTTTTTAGCGGAGCAATAGTTACTGAACACTCCTGATCTCCAAATATTGTGCAGCTAAACCTGTTATCCCATTCAATAGAACCATTTAATGGTAAGTGTACAGTAATTTCCTGTATATTTGACGATTCTCTCATTATCAAAATACTTTCTCCATATTTTCTTATTTTGCATCCATAGAGTGTGCAATTAACATCACTATTTTGTTGCAATATTCTATTAAATATTGCGATAAGGCTACGGTACCTTGGTTTATAGTGCTTGTTGACAATTGCCATTATAGAATAAAGAAGAAGCCTTAAAGCTATTTCCTCTGGCAGTTTATAAAGTTCATCTAGTTTAATTTCAATATAACCAAGATCATAAATATTAACGCAGTCATTAAGTGCAAGGCGTGTGTAGTGCATCAACGCTTTTGCAGCTCTTTTCATATGAAGGGCTGTGAGGCATATTCGCTCTGTTAAAATCTCTTGATTGTCACTTGCTTTAAGTAAGTTACGGTATAAAGTTCGTCTGTATTTTAAGTCATAATTGCTTCTATCTTCGATCCATTTTAACCGGTGAAGATTAGCGTACTTTTCTATTTCACTACGACTAAAATTTAACAACGGCCTAAATATATAAATACCATTTAAGAAAGATTTGTAATCCATTGATGATAATCCATCTACTCCACTACCTCGCTCCAATCTTAATAAGAACGTTTCTGCTTGATCATCTTTGTGATGAGCAACGAGCAAACATTTAACATTATTGTTTTTACACCACTCTGCTAGTAACTTATATCGTGCTTTTCGTGCCTGTAACTGAATATTACCTTTAATATTTTGCTTCTCCCAATTTAATATGAACGATTCCTTTGCTCCAAGTTCTTTTGCATAACTTATAACAAAATCAGCTTCTTTTTGAGACTCTGAACGTAACCCATGATTTACTGTTAATGCTATAGGAAGTGAGAGCTTGTTTTTTTTTGCCCAGTTAGTCATTAAATGCAGTAAGACTATACTATCTACACCACCTGATACTGCAACTGCGATTTGGTTATGGAAAGCAAAGCTATTAGCTATATTTTGAAATAATAACTCTAATTTCATTATGTTTCTTGATGGCCAGATAGTCTCTACGTCATACAGCGACTTATTTGTGGTATATATAGATCCCGCTAATAAGCAGCGGAATTGCTCTCTTTTGTCATCCCAGTGCTTGACACTGGGATCCAGGTTTTAATGCAAGAAACTACTTCTTTATTCCAAAAAATGAAAATTCCACTCTACGATTTTTAGCATGCTCTTTTTCATATTTAGAATTTCTAGAATCATCTTTTACATTAACCAAAGGCTCAGTTTCACCTTTAGAAGCAGTTTTTATTCTATTTTCTAGATAAGGTGTACAGCTGACCATAAATTTTTTAGCTGCATCTGCTCTTCTAGCTCCTAGTGCAAGATTATACTCGTGAGAACCACGATTGTCAGTATGACCAGTTAAAGTGACCTTTGCGTCAGGATTATTTTGTAACACTTCCATCACGTCAAGTAATGCATCTGCACTCACTTCACTGATACTAGATTCATCATAACCAAAGAAAACTCTTTTATCACCTATCTGCTTAACAACAGCATTCATTTTATTTGTCGTATTTACTCCTTTTTTAGGGCAAGAACTTACACCAGTAAGCAGTAAACAAAAACAACACATTATAATCAGTCTACTCCACATCACTAAACCTCCATAAATTTAAAATATAGTGCGTAATTTTAATTTTAGTACTAATAATCCCTCTATACTAGAATAGAGTCAAGGGAAAAAAATACTAAATGTTTTCTTTACAATCTTATAATTAATTTTCTGATAAGATGCTCAATTCTTAGCAATGAAGTACAATAAAAGAATAAAAATACAATTTTTTATTGTACTTTAAGCAAATATACTTTTAACTTTATTATTAATCTATTACGATAGTAAGCAGATGTTTCAAAGCAATGAATAAAAATGAGGTCTTATAAGTTTTTAGAGGAAGTATTACATAAGGTAAGGAATATCGAAAACACACTAAAACTGCTAAGCAAAAGCCAATTGAATGTAGAGGACAAAGTTGAACAAATGTGTCTTCTAGAGGAAATCAGACATGAAATTATCTCTCATGATGCAATAAAGGAATCATTAGCGAATGCTCTTGGGAATAAAAAGAGTGCTAATATTCAGCAGCTAAAGTTAATAGAGGGGATACACAAAAGCAGCAGTGCTATTCCTGTTGATTTAGTAAAATCTTTGTCCAAAGCTAAGATTGAATGCCAAAACTTATGGAGGCTAACTAATTCTGAAATTAGTAACTTAGAAAAGCTGAAAGAATGCTTTACTAACCTAATTAAGCTTACTCGTGAAGCAGCTTCTATAAAATCGCAGCAATTAAAGCGCTCAAACTATGAGTCATTGCTTGCTGACTATGACTCTAATATCACAGAAAAGAACATAAAGGAAATATTTCCCAAGCTAGGTAAATTTTTTAGTGAAAATGTAGAGAAAGTAACTCAAAAGCAGAAGAAGGATAAGGTTACTAATATACAAAAAGTTACGGTTCAGAGACAGATTGAACTTGGTTCCTTATTCTTACAGCAAATGAGTGTTACACCAAATGAGATTTCCATTTCTTATTACGATCCTATCGATTCAGATGAATCTGACCTTTGTTATGGTTTATTTTTACTTTTACGGCATACTGGTTATGCAATTCATCAAAAATGTTTAGCGCAAAATTCTATAAAGAGCTCAATTACGAAACATATTATGTATGAAACTCAAGGGTTATTCATGGAAAGGATCATTGGAACATCCAGAGAATTTATTGAGTTCATTCAACCACACATAAAGGAGAAACTTTCTACAAAAGGCAAAATTAATAGTAGTGTTGAAAATTTGTATTTGATTTTCAATAAAGTAAATCTTTCATCTTTTTTGAAGAATGCGGATGAATTTAGTTTATTGGCTCACATTATGCTAAGAACTAAATTAGAACAAGATCTAATAAATGGTACGTTAGAAGTTAAAGATCTACACGATAAATGGTTGGAAGGTATGAAGCATTACAAGATTTCAGTAAAAGCTAAAAATGAGCTAGACACTTATTTTCAAGATGAGTATTGGATAAGTGGTGTTATAGGCTGCTTTCCTATTAAAGTCATAGCGTTAATCGCTGCTGTGCAGTTTTTTTCTTTCATTAAGAAAAATCATTACGAATTTTTAGATTCTATAGTAAAAGGAGATTTCAGTTTACTTATCGATTGGTTCTCTAAAAATGTATATAGTGCAAATTATGGCTTTTTGGAACAGCTAAAAAAGGTAACAGGTAGGGATTTAGATATTGAGTGCTACACTAGTTACTTATCTGAAAAGTATAATTTGTCTCAATAAATGGTTTTCTTGAGTTGTGTATGAGTTTTGTTCAGAATTTAATCAGAAATTTTTTTACTTTCAAAGGTTTATTTGCTAGCGATATTGCTATAGATCTTGGTACTGCAAATACTTTGGTTTATCAGAAAAGTCAGGGGATAGTGCTTGATGAACCCTCAGTTGTAGCAAGAGTAAAAGAAAAAGGAAGTTACGTTCCTTATGCTTTTGGCAAAAAAGCTAAGATGATGCTCGGAAAAACACCTGGAGAAATAGAAGCGATAAGGCCCTTGAAAGACGGAGTTATTGCTGATTTTAAAAGCGCGGAAGAAATGTTAAAATATTTCATACGCAGCGCAAACACAAGATTCACTGTTAATAAGCCTAGTATTATCATATGTGTTCCATCTGGATCTACCCCAGTTGAAAGGCGTGCTATACAAGATGCAGCAGAAAGTGCTGGTGCAAATGAAGTATTCTTAATTGAAGAACCAATGGCTGCAGCAATTGGGGCTGGACTTCCAGTTACCGAACCTGAAGGTTCTATGATTGTTGACATAGGAGGTGGTACAACTGAAGTTGCAATTATTTCTTTAGGTGGAATTGTTTATTCACGTTCTGCCAGAGTAGGTGGTGATATTATGGATGAGGCAATAAAGTCATACATTCGTGAAAATCATAAGTTATTGATTGGCGAAACAACTGCTGAAAAAATTAAGAAAAACGTCGGTTCAGCCAGTCTGCCAGTTGAAAACAACAAAGAGGGAATGATAATTAAAGGCAGGGATTTAGTGAGTGGTATGCCAAAAGAAATGCTTTTATCAGAATATCAAGTTGCAGAGAGCCTAATAGAGCCTGTACATCAGATAATTTCTGCTATTAGAACTGCACTGGAGAGTACTCCACCTGAACTTTCTTCTGATATAGTTGATAGAGGAATAATTTTATCTGGTGGAGGTGGGTTATTGCGCAACTTGAGTAAAGTTATTAGTGAAACAACAAAATTACCAGTTCGTGTTGCAGATGATCCACTTTGTTGTGTTGCCTTGGGTAGCGGAAAAGTACTTGAAAACATGGACTATTTTGGCCATGTTTTATTCAAGCAAGATTAAATTGTTTTTGAAGGCAGTTTATCGAATTGTTTTGATGGAATTATGTAATATAAATGAGATCCCAGTGTCACGCATCAAGTAATTTAAAGGCAACTTCCAGCAGGAAGGGGTGTCATCCCAGCGCTTGACACTGGAACTTGACTACAAATAAGTACGCTGTTTCGATGAAATTGTGTAATAGAAACTGGATTCCAGTGATTGACACCAGGTTTGTGTTTATAAATTATATGCTAAAAGAATTTGAAATTGAACCTTTATTAAAAGATAAAGCTCCGCATCAAACTAAGGCTATTGTTGCAATGTCCGGGGGAGTTGATAGCTCCGTTGCTGCAGCACTGCTGTATAACCTTGGGTACGAAGTGATAGGTGTGACTCTTCAGCTATATGGCACTGATGGCAATGCTAATGCAAGAAAAGGTGCATGCTGCGCTGGACAAGATATTTATGACGCCAAACGCGTAGCTGAAAGTGTTGGCTTTCCTCATTATATTTTAAATTACGAAGAAACATTTAAAAAGGAAGTAATAGAAGATTTTGCGAATACTTACATGCGTGGGGAAACCCCCATACCATGTGTAAGATGTAACCAAACAGTCAAATTCCGTGATCTATTGCAAGTCACAAAAAATCTTGGTGCGGATGTGCTCGTAACAGGACATTACGTAAGAAGATTAGAAGAAAATGGTGAGGTAAAGTTGTGCAGAAGTATTGATAAAAGTAAAGATCAAAGTTATTTTTTGTTTGCTACAACTGAGGAGCAGTTAAAGCTTTTGCGATTTCCACTAGGTGGGTTCTATAAAAGTGATATAAGAAAATTAGCAAAATATTTTAGCTTACAAATCTCTGAAAAGCCGGATAGTCAAGATATATGCTTTGTTTCCGAAAGCTATAGTAAAACAATAGCTAAATTAGCTCCACAATCTGTACAGAAAGGTAAAATAGTAGATATTCATAGAAAAGTGCTAGGTGAGCACAGCGGCATAGTAAATTTTACAGTGGGCCAGAGAAGAGGCCTCTGCATTGCACACAGTGAGCCTCTTTATGTAATAAGAATTAATACAGAAAATAATGAGGTTGTAGTGGGTCCAATCAATGCGCTCATGCAAAAAAAGATATTGGTCAAAGAGTTAAATTGGCTAGAACAACCAAAAGAAGGCATGGAAGTAACTGTGAAGCTCAGGTCATCACATGCAGGAAGTTTAGCAACAATACATTCGACTGACGAAAAAAATAAAGCCTGTGTAATTTTAAACGACGATTACTTTGGCATCAGTCCAGGTCAAGCCTGTGTAGCGTATAAAGATGAGCAAGTAATTGGCGGTGGATGGATATGCTCTTAACTAAAGGGCTTAATTCTTTGATACAGAGTGTAAACGTACAATAATATTTATTGCTATTTTGCCATGTATCCCTTATACTATAAAGTAGAACATTATAGGTTTTAGCAATGGTTAAGGAAGTTGAAGAACTAATAAAAATTGTTGGTAAGGGTAATTTATTAGAGGCCTTGTTTATTTTTTTAGGCGGTTTTCAACATGCTAACTTAACTGGTAAAATAGACCATAGAAACCATATTGGTTTGTCTTCATTCGTTAGAAAAAAAGAGGAATCATTAGATAAATATTTTAACTTACAATTTAGTCTACAAGGGTTGTTCTTAATTTATACTCAAGCTTATAAAATTTTAAGCGGAAGTAATAATCTGAGCACTCAAGATATCATAGATGAAATATATAAAGTTATTAAGGAGTCTGAGTTAGGTAAAGACATACACGAAGTAGTAGATGGAAGAAAATTAGATTTACTTAACGTTTTGGCAAATCCAAAAAGAGAATCAATATTTAAAGCAGTAGAAGATTTTGAAAATAAGGTGCTTATTGATGTTAGAAGGTTGTTAAGTGAAGAAAATGCATTAAACGAATATGATAGAGAATTTACCTTAAATCAATGCATTATTGACTTCTATTATTCTATTCACAACATAAAAGTAGATAAAGATATAGCATTGTTCTTTTCTTTGGGTAGTCATTATAAAAAACTTTCGTCATCTAACAAAACAGTAAAAAGAGAAGTATCAGAGATATGTGAAGATCCATTAATAGAGAGCTATATAGTGTTCTTAGCTAGCTCACTACAAAGGATCGAGCTATCAAGTAGAGATGGAACCATCGAATATACAATCGATCATGAGGATGTGGATCGACAAGAGAGAGCATTAAAAATGGATGGATTAATTTATCCTAAGAATACAAAAAACACCCTGGAGCAACTGTTAAAAAACCAAAACAGTGATGAATTTGAACAATTAGTAACAAGCCCTAAAAATATATACTACTCAGTGCCACAAGAAGAGAATAAATGTAGGCCAAATTTCATTGTCAGCAAGAAAAATCATAAAAACACAGTCTGTAAACTTATTTTAGGTATGTTTGTATTGTCTGTTGGGTTATATGTTGCTGATTATTTCCTTATGGAGCAAAAATTATTTAATCCAATAAAAGGTGTCCTACCACAGGATAATTTTGCTAATCTAGTAATTGCTGCAATGCTTACTATCGTAATAGTATATGCCTTATCTCAATTATTGAAACCACCACAGGAACCACCACTTTCAACAGTCGATGATGTGCGGAAGAAAAAATTAGAACCGCTCCATGCAAATAAGCTCAGAACTACATAAATGTGGCAACTTAAAAGCACATATTGTATAATGCTTATTCTTAAGTTAAGAGGTAATCCATGGATTTAAGTAAAATAAAGATAAATTCAGATGAAATAAATGTAGTAATTGAAATAAGTGCAAGTGCTGAACCTGTAAAGTATGAATTTAATAAAGAGCTTGGGTTGTTACAAGTTGACAGATTTTTGTCTACCTCAATGACTTATCCTTGCAATTATGGGTTTATACCAAATACCTGCGCAGGTGATGGTGACCCTGCGGATGTTTTGGTGCTAACTCAATTTCCTTTAGCGCCTGGAGTTTTGATATCGGTGCGTCCAGTAGGTGCATTACTTACCAAAGACGAGAAAGGGGAGGATGAAAAAATATTAGCTGTACCTATCTCCAGTGTTGACAGCTATTATGAGAATATAAAAAACTATTCTGATTTATCTAAAAACCTACTAGATAAAATAGCTCATTTCTTTTCTCATTATAAAGATTTAGAAAAGGAAAAAACGGTGACAGTTGGAGAATGGGCTGATGTAGAAGAAGCAAAAAAAATTATTGAAAAAAGTAGAAATTAGTTTGCGTTGATTTAGCCTGAAATTACAGTTATTCGGAAAAATGTTGTTGTTTTTAATGGGTAAATATTGGTATCCGTTCAGGATAGCGGCAAGGTAGTATAACCATAGAGTAAAAGTGAGTTTACAACAAATGGTGTCATCCCAGTGCTTGACACTGGGATCCAGTCCTTTCGCACAAAAAACGTTGTAAAGTGTTTACCAACTTAGTTGGATCCCATTGTCAGCTACTCTGATGACAAGAAAGGGAGCACTGGAATTTTTGTTTCAGTATTTGTACATTAGCCATGCATCTGAACAGATACAAATATTGCAATTAAAAGCATTAGACAGGCAGTAAAGGTCTTGATATTATATAATCTTAAGTTCTAAACTTGGAAGGGTGGCCGAGCGGCTGAAGGCGGCGGTTTGCTAAACCGTTATACGATTGAAAAGTCGTATCGAGGGTTCGAATCCCTCTCCTTCCGTATATTATTGTTTAGGTATTCATTACAGTAATTTCACCCTCTTTTTTAATTATTAAAAAGTTAGCTAGCGTTTATTCAGTATTTATTATAGAATTAGTTATTAGCTAAATAATTTTATATGCATAAAATACTAATTTTGATATTAATAATGCTGCCGCTTAGGTTACTTGCAACTGAGATTGAAATTGTTGCAGATGTAAATGGTGAGCCAATTTCAAATTTAGATATCGAAAGACGTATAAACTTCATAAATTCATTGCTTGGCACTCAGAAGATTAATCAAAAAGAGGTAAAATCTCAAATTCCAAGACAGTTAATAGACGAAATTATCATTGTCAGCAAAGCACAGAAGATGAATATAGAATTGAGTAACGAGGAGTTAAATAATGCTGTCACGTTATTCTTAACTCAAAGTTTAAAACTTGAGGCTGATGAAGTTGATCAATACGTAAAAAAGCATAATATAGATCTCAATACCCTAAAAAAACAAGTAAAGTGTCAGCTACTGTGGAACAAGATTATTGAAGTAGGAATTGTGCCACTTGTCAATATCAGCGATAAAGAAGTGGACGATGTAAGAAAACAAAAAGAGAAACCTGACTACCTTATTACATTTCAGGAGTTTGTAATTCCTGATCAGAAGATGGCTGAAGATTTAATAAAACAATTACGTAGCAGTAATAATCCAGAATCTTCAATAAAGATGAGCAAAGCAACCGTTAATTTAAGTCAGCTAAAAGGTAAACTCAAGGACGTTTTGGAAGGATTAGAAATCAGTGATGTAGCAGGTCCGGTTAGTTTAAGCGAAGGTTACTCTGTTATAAAAGTCATAGATAAAGTACAGCTTAATCATACAATGCTGAAAAGTACTTTAAAACTGAAACAGGTTGTAGTTGAAGGTTCAGAAAGTTTACTCTCTAATTTTAAGGAGCAAAAGGTCAGTTGTTTAAATTTTGACAAGTTAGCAGATGATTTCAAGTTGCCAAGCGTAAAAGAGTTTGAAATAAAAATGCGAAATTTAAATCCTGATTTACAGATTTTATTTAGTAAAACAAATGTGAATGAAATAGTAGAATTAAGAGAAAATAGCACTGCAAAGTTGATGATGTTATGTGATATCAAAAATAATGCAATGGATATAGAAGCAATCAAACAGGAAATGTATCAACAAAAGATTATGATACAAAGCAACCTGTTATTGGATAATATGCGTAAAAATGCAGCTGTTAGTTATCAGTTTAATTGAAGTTAGAGAGGTTTTCTACTCCATAAAAAGTTTATGAAGAATATAATGCTCATTGGCGGTGGAGTTGGAAATGCAGTGTTATTTTCGATAGGGAAGGCATGTCTTGAAAACAATCATAAGGTTTTATATTTCGCTGGCTATAAAAAATTAAGTGATGTATTTAAACGAGCACTGATAGAACGTGCATCAAGTGCAGTAATTTGGGCATGTGAAGAAGGATTGATAGAAACAAGTAGAGATCAGGATAAATCCTTTCATGGTAATATAGTTAATGCAATAAGCTCATATCAGCAAGGAAAGTTAGGTAAAATTACTATTAGTTTAAACACTATAGATAAAATCATCACTATTGGTTCTGATAAAATGATGAAAGCTGTAAATGAAGCTAGAAAAACAATTTTAAAGCCATATCTGAAACCAAAACACATAGCAATATCATCAGTTAACTCTCCTATGCAGTGCATGATGAAAGAAATCTGCGCTCAATGTATTCAGCAACACATAAATAAGGAAACAGGAGAAATAAGTTTTGTTTATAGTTGCAGTAATCAAGACCAGGATATGGAGCTTGTTGACTTTGATTTTTTAAGTGAGCGCTTGAAGCAAAATAGTTTACAAGAAAAGCTCACTGCAAAATGGATAGAACATGTTCAAAGACACTAAACAGCACAAAGAGGAACTAAGGAAGCAATATAGAACCATAAGAAAAGATGTTGATGAAAGTTATTCTAGTTATGCAGCAAATTCTCTTATTAATCTCTTTAACAAAAACTTAAGTTGCGTTAAAGGTAAAACAATAGCAGCGTACATTCCAACAGACGGAGAAATTAATGTTGTGCCTTTGATGCATCATTTACTCGATTTAGGATATAAAGTAGCAATTCCTAATAAAAATAAGTTATTAAAATTTGAGGAATGGAATAAAGCAGATGAAGATATAATTCCCGACACAATTATTACCCCTATTGTTGCTTTTGATGATCATTTTAATAGGTTAGGTTTTGGCGGTGGTTGGTATGATGAAATGATAAAAAAATTACGGCCACTTGGAAAAATATTTATAGGTGTAGCCTATGAGAAGCAATATTGTAAAAATTTACCTGTAGAAAAACATGATCAAAAATTGGATATTATAATCACTGAGATGTGTGTTAGATGTAGAAGTGGATTGCTCAAAAAAGTGGATAGAAAGGAGTAGCATAGTCTCCCTCTTTCTGATAGTATAGCCCTTCTCATAATAGTCCAAACGAGGAAAATAAGGTTTTATAGTAGTGGAAGGTAAGGATGCCAGTAGCATATAGTTATGACTTAAGAAAAAAGG
>NZ_QJHA01000026.1:0-140848 GCF_006334525.1 Wolbachia endosymbiont of Leptopilina clavipes | reverse complement strand
AAAAAGAGGCCCATGGAGAAATTGAAACAGAGCATCCAGGATACTTAGGTAGCCAAGACAGTTATTATGTTGGTAATATCAAAGGTATTGGACGAATTTACCAGCAAACCTTTGTTGATACCTATTCCAGAGTTGCTTTTGCTAAGCTTTACACAGAAAGGACTGCTATCACAGCTGCAGATCTTCTTAATGATAGGGTAGTACCGTTCTTTGATGAACAGAAAGTATCATTGCTACGTGTTTTGACGGATCGTGGTACAGAGTATTGTGGCAGACCTGAAAATCACGCTTACCAGCTATATTTAGGGGTAGAAAATATTGATCATTCTCGAACCAAAGCTCGTTCTCCACAGACTAATGGCATATGTGAAAGGTTCCACAGAACTATGCAAGATGAATGTTACAATATTATCTTTAGAAAGAAAATTTACACCTCTTTGGCAGAACTTCAGTTAGACGTAGACCATTGGGTGCATTCTTACAATAGATCTAGACCGCATTCAGGTAAATATTGCTATGGTAAGACTCCTATGCAAACCTTTTTTGATAGTATGCATATTGCTTATCAGAAAAATATTGATAGCATTAAACAGGATGCTGATTTTGGTTTTGACTTTGTTAATTCTTCTGTCAGTTAATTCATGCTTGTCAGATTAAGTCTAGACTATTACACCTTACCTTTTATAAGATTGTGAGCTTCTATCTCGCTCATACTGCTTCTATCAACAAGTAGTTTAGCAAGCTTTTCTGCAAATTTTCATATTTTTGGAAGGCTATAGGATCGGGATTATTTTTCTTTGTGGCATCGCTTGTTATCTTACTCACAGTATCTTTATAATGTTTTTTGCTTCCTCTAAAGAAAGTTTACTTACTACTCCTTCAGTAAGTTTTGCTACATCAATTTTATTCACAAGTTCCTGCGAATTAAGATTAATTTTACCGGCAATCTGAGTTGCAAGATTTTCACCTTTGATACCATTTGCGTTAAGAACTGCTTCTCCTAGCTCAGCTTTTTTACTGGTAACTAATTCAGTTGCAATTTCTATAGCACTTGAGGCATCTCCCTTCTCACCTTTAGAGCCAGTATCTCCTTTAGAACCGTCTGGACCAGGAAAACCTCGGTCACCCTTATTACCTTTGGAACCTTGTTCGCCCTTTAACCCACGTTCACCGTTACGACCTGGTTCGCCCTTTTGGCCTGGAGGACCTTGTACGCCTTTAACTAACGCTTTTAAAGAATCTTCTCGCTTTACACGCTCACCAAAAAAATGTGCTATTCTTTCTGAAAATCCCATGGAATTACGCTTATCTTCTTCCATTATAGCTGCTGCTAAAGGATATAGATGGGCTCTGTTAGAAGAAAATTCGGTAACAACTTGATTAATACTTGGAGTTATTCCATTAGTGCCTTGATTTCCTTTTTCTCCTTTAGGTCCTTGATCGCCTTTTGATCCATGCGCACCTGACGATCCAGTATCCCCCTTGTTACCTTGAGGACCAGGAAAACCTCGGTCACCCTTATCACCTCTGGAACCTTGGTTACCGTGTAACCCCGGTTCACCGGGTGCACCGGTATAACCTAGTTCGCCCTTTTGTCCTGGAGGACCTTGTATACCTTGAGGAGCAGGCTCTCCATCGAAGCCTCTATCACCTTTTTGTCCCCTTTCACCTGGCTCACCTTTAGGACCTTGTACACCAGTACGTTCTAATCTGTCTATTCTGCGTTTTAAAAGTTCAATTTCTGTTTCTAAATTTATATGTTCTTGAATATTCACATCAACCTCCAAAAAGTTATCAAAATTTTCTAAGTTATAATAATAAGGATATGGACCTGGTCTATTGTCGTGCTCATACCCAAAAGAATTAGGGTTAAAATTATAAAAATTTTTGCATGTGCTATTTTCATACGATATGCAACCAACATAACTATTGCCTAACTTTTTTACTGCGAAATAGGTATCTTGTGCTTTCAAGCTCTCCATTTCATGAAAAGGGAATAACTGGAATGTATTGCTTATACGAGTAAATGCTGAAAGGATATCATTCAATATGCCAACTTTTCCACCAGTTAAATTATATACCTGAGCGCTCCTATATAATTTGTATATATTTCTTGATTCTTTAAACAAATAGTCTCCTATTTTTATTTTGAGTCTTTTATCAGGTGAACTTTTAAGATCTTCCAAAATAAGACTGACATTTTCGCTACTAATTATGTCTTTTGGATCTATTAAAACCTTCCTGTTTTCTAGCAGTTCATAATAAATACTACAGCTTTCACGATTATATGCGTTAACATAGAAACCATCTGTGTAACCATGAGGTATACGATCAATAGTATCTATCATAGTATCGTTGCCATCATAGTAATAATAATAAGGTTGATCAGAGGTAGTAACTAAAGCGAATTTGTAATCATTTCTTACGCTTCTAGCTTTAGTTGTAGCTCTTGAGATAAGTCGTTTAGTATACTTGCCACGTCATGCTTCAAATCCCAAATTTGAAAACTCAGACCAATATTGTTGTCGATGATAATGTAAGATACACTAGGCAGGCTAAATGTTGTTTTGTTATTTAATCTTATTTGTGCAGGTACCCTACGACCAATTCTATTATTACAATCGTTTTGTGGAATATCTTCTTTTTCTAGTTTAAAACGCATCTCCACCTCCCTTTGCGATTAGATATAATTAATTTATGGGTATTAATTATTGATTAATACTGATGATCAGTAAATATAATTATATTTTACACTAATTTAATTATAAATTAACTTGTGAAAGAAAGTTGTTTTTTTACAACTGAGCATAAAAATGCTTTGTATTATCGAACTTCTTACCACTCCAGCTCTTTCATCTTATGGATGATATCGTTCCAGTGCTTGATACTGAAATCTAGTTCTTCCATAACCTCGTTGGAAAGGTTTTCAGTATAGGGATAAATTTATTAATCTACAGAAACACCCTCACCCTCAGGATAAAGAAGCTAGTTAAATTTGTCAAGCAATTTTTTCATGACCAGCTAGATAAATAGCTACTTCTTCAATTTGATTGAAGTAAAAAACTGGTTTCCATTGCGGTAAATAAGCAACATTACTGAATCTTTGCCGTCTTTTTTTACTGCTGAATCAATTTGTTTTTGAAAATCATTAGTATTTTCAATATCGATTCCATCTAGTTGGATAATTATATCACCTTTCTTAATAACACGTAGTGTAGAATTACTACTACTATCTACACTAGTAACTACTACACCCTTTGTGGGTGCATTTTTTTTTAGTTCTTTTGGCAAATTTGAAACGGTTAAACCACTTATATAACTAGATGTTGATTTATTTTCTTCTTGATTATTACATGAATCATCATTTATAGATTCCTCGATTGCAACCTTGATATTGACTTCTTTACCTTTTCTAAGTAACTTAACCTGTACTTTCTTTCCGGGCTCAGTTCGTGAAACCATATGAGGTAATTGCGTCATTCTATCAATTTTTTTGCCGTCAAACTCTAATAGTATATCACCTACTTTGATTCCTCCTTTCTCTGCAGGACTGCCCTTTACTACGCTTGCAACTAATGCACCTTTGATATCTTTTAAACCCAAGGATTCAGCAAATTCTTTTGTTATAGGCTGAACTTGCACGCCAAGCCAACCATGTTTTATTTTTTTACCACTTTTTAATGTGTCAATAATTGAAATAGCTAGATTAGATGGTATAGCAAAGCCTATACCCACGTTACCGCCAGACTCAGATGGGGAATAAATAGCAGTATTAATACCTATAACTTTTCCATTTAGATGAAATAGTGGTCCCCCTGAGTTACCTCTATTAATTGCAGCATCAGTTTGAATAAATTCATTCATAGTACCAATACTAATGTCTCTAGATCTTGCAGACACAATTCCTGTACTTACAGAGCCACCCAAACCAAAAGGGTTGCCTATTGCAATAACTGTATCACCAACTCTTGCTTTATCAGAATTACCAAATTCAACAAAAGGAAGATCTTTATCAGAATTAATCTTAAGCACAGCAAGATCAGTTTTTGCATCATAGCCTAAAACTTCTGCTTTGAAATAAGTATTATCGTTCATAGTAACTGTAATATCTTGGGCATTTTTAATAACGTGATAGTTGGTTACTATGGTTCCACTTTTATCTATAATAAATCCAGACCCAAGTAACGTCACTTCTCTATTAATGCTAGGAGCTCTATCGAAAAATTGATCAAAATGCTCGAAAAATTCTCTAAAGTCATCAAAGAAATTATTTCTTGGCGTAAAGGGAATTTTAGTTCTACTGTTATTTTCTTGCTTAACTATTTGCTCACTTGAAATATTTACAACTGCGGGAATAAGTTCTTCCACTATATCAGCAAGCCCTTTATTACAACTACATACAGGATCTGCAACTGTTTTTGCAAACAGATTAGCATATGAAGAAAATGAAATTAAAAAATATGCAAATATAGATAAAATAAATGCTTTACTTTTCATAAACTATTTCCATCCCTTGTTCAAAATATCTAAGAAATTATTATTTGGTGAAAGCACAAATTTAGTATTACCCTCAGCAAATGATTTACTGTAAGCTTTCATAGAGCGATAAAAGTTAAAAAACTCTTCATCAACCTTGAATGCCTCATTATAGATTCTAGTTGCTTCAGCATAACCACGGCCTCTTATTTCATGTGATTCTTTTACTGCACTAGAGACAATTCCCCTTTTTAATTTATCAGCTTTTGATCTAATTTCTTGTCCAGCTTGTTCTCCTTCTGCTCTAATTTCTTTTGCTTCCTTTTCTCTTTCAGTTTGCATGCGGCGGAATATTGCAGAACTATTTTCTTCTGGTAGATCTGCTCTCTTAATTCTTACATCTATTATCTCTATGCCAAATTTTCCAGCTTCAGAATAAACTCCACGTTGAATTAATTGCATAACTTCTGATCTCTTTTCATTCAATAAACTAATTAATGAAAATCTTCCTATATTCTCCCTTATGTGAGCTTCTATGACAGGATATAATCTTCTAACTAGACCTGATTCATTTTTCACAGTTTGATAAAAAGTAATAGGATCTATTATTTTATATTTTGCATAAGCATCTACTATGATACGCTTTTGATCTGCAGTTATCACTTCCCTTGGAGTTTTATCAGGACTTAAATCTAAAATTCTCTTATCAAGAAATTCTACGTTATTTATAAATGGCAATTTAAAATATAAACCACTGTCCCTAACATCTTTTACGACTTTACCGAGTTGTATAACTATTGCTTGTTTTGTTTCTTGAACAACGAAGATTGAATTAGATAAGGCAATCAATAATACAACAAATATAAAAGCAAAAACAATTTTTATATTACTACTCATGGCTATTTTCCTAAATTTGTAAGAGGTAAATAAGAGAACATACCTTTCAGATCGTCTGTTATAACAAACTTATCTACCTTGCTGAAAATATTTTCCATAGTTTCAAGATAAATACGATTCTTAACAAGAGAAGGATTTTGTCTATATTCTTCGTAAAGAGATAAAAAGCGATTTGCATTACCTTTTGCTTCATTTATTATTTCATTCTCGTATGCTTCTGCATCTAATTTTATCTTTATTGCTTCACCTTTTGCACGAGGTATAATATCATTACTGTAAGCGTATGCTTCGTTTATGGTACGCTCCTTATCTGCGCGAGCACTTTGTACATCCCTAAATGAGCTAATCACCTTTTCTGGTGGATCAATTTTTTTCATTTGAACGGATAAAATCTCTATACCCATTTGATATCCATCAAGAATCTGTTGCAATAAAATTATAGTATCTCTGGAAATTTCAGCCCTGCCTTGACCTTCGAGTGCAAAAGAGATCGTATTCTTACCTATTATTTCTCTCATAGCACTTTCAGCAGCATTTTTAACGCTAAAACCAGGTTTATAATCCCGCACTTTGAATAAATAATCTTTAGCATCCCTGACTCTCCATTGGACCTCAAAGTTAACGTTGACTATGTTCTCATCTCCGGTAAGCATCACTCCTTCACCACGATCTGTATCTCGCCCATAAGAGCTGCTTATCCCAATTTCTTCACGATTTACTTCTTTAACATTTACTTTAAAAACCTTACCAATAGGGTAGGGAAAGTGATAACGCAAACCAGATGTTTCTGTATTGGAATATTTGCCAAAAGTAAGTTCTATACCTTCCTCACTCGGATGGACAATATAGAAACCAGTACAAAGATAAAACAACAAAACAATAAAAATGATGAAATAAGGTTTTTTCCCTCTATTTCTGGTTAAGCCATTAAAAAAGCATCTTATATCAGACACAGCTTTACTTAAAATATCTTCATTACTTGAACCTGACGGTTTCTTTCTAAGATTCCAAGGATTACGCTCATCCATAAAAATTATTAATTGTATAACTAATACGCTGATATTACTTAATCTTATCAAAAAATGCAAAACTATTTTGTTTGCAGATTAATGATCGGAGTGAAGGATGTGATCATACACTTCCTTTTTCTCTATATGATATGGTCAATTCCACAGAATTTCTGGCTTTTTTGAATTCTTTATTGTCGTTTTTGATAAGTATCTTTAGTTGTATATTAATTATTAACATAAAAGACAATGCCTGGGATTTAGGAAACTTAATTTTAATCAAGTAGCTGCATAATAAATCATCGTCAAGTAATAGAATGACATTATCTACTATACAAATTACCTGCAAATTGCAATGTTCGAACAATTGTGTATCTGAGTTTTGAGATGACGAAACTAGGGTTGTATAATCTATACACATTTGTGACAATTTCTTACCTTCGCTCAAATAACTTTTCAATATCGCTTAATTTCATTTCTATATAGGTTGGTCTTCCGTGATTGCATTGTCCAGAATATGGTGTTTTTTCTATTTGCCTCAACAACTC
Source organism: Wolbachia endosymbiont of Leptopilina clavipes (assembly GCF_006334525.1). NCBI lineage: Bacteria > Pseudomonadati > Pseudomonadota > Alphaproteobacteria > Rickettsiales > Anaplasmataceae > Wolbachia > Wolbachia endosymbiont of Leptopilina clavipes. The sequence goes on along the minus strand of NZ_QJHA01000026.1, from coordinate 133,920 downwards.
ATTCATCTCCTCTAATTTCATCTTTCTACCTGCTCTAATTGATCCATGACAAGCAATTGTAGCTAGTATTTTATTTATATCCTCTATAGGTAGAGTATCTTCTATTTCTATTAATCTATCCACTATATCAATTAGCATTTCCTTCACATCTATTGACCCTAAGATTGCAGGTATTTCTTTTACTATGATCGCATTTTCTGATTTAATTTCGATATCAAAGCCCATTTCGAAAAGCTTATTCTTATAAACTTCTATCATTTCCATACCGGCTTGACTTTTGATTTCAACCATTTCAGGCAAAAGAAGTTTTTGTCTTTTTATACTTGATTTCTCCTTTAAGCACTCGTATACTAGTCTTTCATGGGCTGCATGCTGATCTACTATAATTAGTTTGTCTCTTACCTCGGCAATAATATAAGTATTGTAGATTTGACAGTGTGCAAACCCAAGTGGATAGTCCCTTATTAGATCGGTTTGTTTCCTTTCCAAAATTGTAGTTTCTGCTCGTGGAGGAGATTTTTGCATACCAGTATAATCAAACGATTTTGAATGTTCTGATAAGCTTTTTGTCTCTATATTTGGAGAAGTAAATTCTCTCATTAACTGGTTTTCAAAAGGATCCGACCTTCTTCCATAAAATTCATTTTTAAGACTAGACCTACTAAAAGGATCTGATGATAGATGATTCGTTGTTGTTCCATTCTGGGCCAATACAGTTTCTGCAAGATCTATTCTCCTTGATAGCACTTTTATTAGCCCTTTTCTCACTATTTCATATATTAGCCTCTTGTTCTGAAACCTTACCTCTGATTTATTTGGATGCACATTTACATCAACTTGATCATACGGTATCTCTAAGTGCAGCGCTGCAAAAGGATATCTATTGCTTGGAATAAGGTCGTGATACGCATAACGAATTGCACCAATAAGTAGATTATCTTTAATTGGTCTACCATTAACAAATGTATAGATCTGAGTTGAATTGCTACGATTGACAGTAGGTTTACAGATGTATCCTGTAAGTCTAATGCCATCTTCTTCTTCACTAATTTGCAAAGAGTTTTCATGAAATTCTTCTTCTACTTCGCATAGCCTGCTAAATAATGAGGTTTGCTTAGCATACTTAAGAAGCTTCTTATTATCGGAGATAAGAGTAAACTCAATTCCATAATTGATCATTGCTAAGTTGTTTGCAATATCAACAATGCTTTGTGTTTCTGCCCTTTCGGTTTTGAGAAATTTTAGTCTATTTGGTGTGGCAAAAAATAAATCTCGTACTTCAATATATGTTCCTATCGATAAAGGATAAGGAACAAGCTCTCCTATTTTTTCTCCCCCCTCATACCTTATAGACCATGCTTGATCTGCTTTGCTTGCCTTAGATGATAATTTTATTCTGCTTACTGCTGCAATTGAAGGCAAAGCTTCTCCTCTAAAGCCAAGATGCTTGATCTCTATCAATTCACTGTCACTCAATTTTGAAGTAGCATGGCGCATAAACGCAAGTTCTAAATCATCCTTTTTTACTCCGCTACCATCATCGATTACAGTAATGAGGTTACGCCCACCACTTTCTATCTTAATTTCTATCTCTGAGCTTCTGGCATCTATTGCATTTTCCACTAATTCCTTTACCACACTTGCAGGCCTTTCTATTACCTCTCCTGCTGCTATACGATTTATGGTTTTTGTATCTAAAAGAACTATTGCCATTATAATGTTGGTTTTTCTTTTACTGCTTTAGTTTGCCCCTCTCTCCATTTTTTTAATCTATCTGCAATTTCACTATTAGAAATCGACAATATAGATGCAGCAGTAATAGCGGCATTGCATGCTCCACTCTCTCCTATAGACATTGTTGCAACTGGAACACCTTTTGGCATCTGCACTATAGATAATAGACTATCTAGCCCATTTAATTGCTTGCTATGCACAGGAATACCGATAACAGGTAAATAAGTAAGCGATGCAGTCATACCAGGTAAATGAGCCGCTCCTCCTGCACCAGCTATAATAACCTTAAAGCCTTTTTCTTGAGCAGACTTAGTAAAATTAAAGAGTCTCTCTGGTGTTCTGTGTGCGGATATTATAAATACATCATGTGAAATTTCCAATTCTTTTAATAGGTTAATAGCATGCACCATAGTGCCATAATCCGACTCGCTTCCCATAATTACAGCAACATCCTTTTTCATTTTTTCTGTATTAGACATGATTTTATTTACTAACCAAATAGTATTTTAGAAGCAACAGATATTTAAATTAAATTACGAATATGATATAGCATTCTTATTAAATAGAAACTTTAAAAATTGAAATGAATCCCTATATTAAAATATAGAGGTATAAATTTCGGATATAAGGGTCTATTCATAATCTTTTTAGAAGCAAAGCGGTGGAAGCAAGAAGACGATTTGTAAGCTAGTATTGAATTTGCTTATCACAATTGTCTACACTTTTCTATAAGAGTATTAGAGACTTACCTTTTGACAATACGGCAAAGATTTCTACAGTTACATCCTTTTATTTGTTTCTTTGCAATTACTTTTTTATATATGTTTCAAAACACTTTCTTTACTTCCGCTATGTTTTTTACTTCATTTATTAAAATAATCTTGCCATTTTGAAAACATTGTTGATTCACTGAAGCCACTTTTTAGGACCTGTAACACTATGTAAAATATATCCTAAATCTTCTTGATTTTGTTTCTTTCTACAGAACTCTACTCAGTTTTTCTCCTACTCATCTTGCTCTGTTTTAATAATTTACATACTCTATCTCCTGCTTTATTCCTTTCTTGAGATCATGTACAGTCTCTAAAACGAGTTTGTAAAATGATTATTTCTGTATTTTAAACTTTGCAATTTCAACTTATTCTCTTTAATAGTAAGTTTTTTACAAAATAATAGTTTGAAATTACTAGTATTTTGATAAAAATTATAGTCAATTTAAAATTTTGAGTATCAGTATATCATTATAGTTATTGACAAATTATATAATATTAATGTACCAATATATTAATATTATGATATAATATTTAATAAAGCTAGTTGGTATGTGAGAGTAAAAATTATGGAAACAATATCATTAAACAATCTGGATAGTGAAGCAATAAAAAAAAAATTGCTGAGCATAATAAGTAAAATTATAGGAAAAAATACTTGGACTCAAGCTTGTGCGGCTGAGAAACTTGGTATTGATCAACCAAAGGTGTCACAACTTAAAAGTGGTAAGACAAGTGGTTTTTCTTTAGAGAGACTGTTAGGTTTTTTGAAAAAGCTTGATCATGAAATAACAATTACAATAACAGAAAATCAATCAGTAAAAGCTAAAGAAGAAAAAGTAGAATGTAGAATTGGATCTCAATAGATCCGAAGTTGACATCTTATTTTTTGTGATATAGTATAAAGTTTATCAAGGTAGTATTTTATGATTGAGTCTATTGTAGAAAAGTGTGTAGAACAGGTACACAACCGTTTTAAATTCGTTCTGCTAGCAAGTCAAAGAACGCATGATTTGAGTACAGGGGCAAGCGATCCCGTTGAAATGGTTGAGTTTAAAGATCATAAGGATACGATAGTTTCTTTGTATGAAATAGCAGAAAAGAAGGTGAATACTCATGAGTTGTTTAACCTTTTGGTGAAAAGGTGCAAGGAGCACATGAAAGGAAACACAGATAATACTTATATTAATAGTCCAAGTAAGCTAGCAAATTTGTTAAATTTTTCTGATCATCAACTTAACACAAGTCTGGATGTAAGTCAAGAAAGCCACGATGATAAAATAGATGATCAAGATAGTGGTGAAGAAGTACCGATTTAGAAATCTGCAGAGGTTATAATAGCTTATAAATGATTAGTATTGCTATCTATGCGCTTTTGTTCTGTATGAGTGTAATGTTATGTTGTATAGTATTTAGGTCAAGTGATGTGTACAATAAGATTTTAGCATTCAATAGTTTATCAACACAAGTAGTTTTACTCATAACAGCAATATCGATTACTCTGAATGATTTTTTTTTAATTGATATAGCATTACTATATGCTAGCATCAGCTTTATATCAACTATAGCGCTAATGAGATTAATGTTGTTTTGATAATTTATGGTAGCATCCATTCTCATATTTTTAGGTGTTTGTTTAATAGTCATTTCAAGCGTAGGAGTAGTAGTATTTCCTGATTTCTATACTAGACTACATGCTGCAGGTATTGCAGATTCTAGTGGCGCAATGTTGTTGTTGATTGGTTTTGCTTGGCAAAATGAATTTTCAATCACTACTATTAAAGTTATATTATTGATTTTTATAATATGGATAGCCAATTCAACTAACAGTTATATTTTAGCGCGTACTTATTATAAAAGTAAAGACTATTAAAGAAGGTTAAGATGCTAGAAATACTGAATCTAATATTACTTTTGCTGTTACTCACGGTTACAGTTTTTATAGTTCTTTCGAAACATTTGGTTGTAAGTGCTGTTCTAATGTGTGTATTTAGTTCACTTATTGCACTTATGTACTTGATTATGAATGCGCCAGATGTTGCAATTACTGAAGCTTCTGTTGGTGCAGGATTGAGCACAGTCTTTACGTTTGCAGCACTCTCTTTGGTAAAGAATTACAAAGCAAATTTATCTCATAGCCCCACAACACTTTTTTTTATGTTATTTTTGACTGCATGTTTATCATACTTTATGATTCAATTACCAGATTTTGGCAGTCATAATGCTCCAGTTCACTTGCACGTTGCTCCTTATTATGTAGAAAATACTGAAAAAGCTATTGGTATTCCTAATATAGTGACAGCTGTTTTAGCAAGCTTTCGTGGCTATGACACATTTGGAGAAACTATAGTAGTTTTTACTGCTGCACTTTGTATAATGTTAATATTAGAAGAGAAAGAAAGTGATTAAAGATCCGGTATTAAGTGCAGTAACATTTTTGATGATACCTTTTATCATTTTGTTTGGTTTATACATACAGTTTCATGGTGACTATACTCCAGGTGGAGGTTTTCAGGCGGGAATAATTATTGCTTCTGGGATAATATTATATTCTATGTTATTTGATATACCTACAACTTTAAAAGCAATACCTTGCTCTATTATCAAATTTACTAACGTACTAGGTATTTTAACCTATGGAGGAGCTGGTATTATAACAGTTTTATTTGGCCAAAATTTTTTATCCTATAGTATATTGTCAGCTGATAGTAGAACAGGTCAAAAATTGGGTATTTTCTTAGTGGAGCTGGGTGTATTGCTTACCGTCTCTTCTTCCATGTTAATCATATATATAAATTTTGCTCGCAAGAAAAAACAATGACTCTATATAATTATGTAGGCATTACTATATTAATGGTGCTAGGTTTCTATATCATTGTAAATGATAAAAACTTAATCAAAAAAATGATGGGATTAAGTGTCTTACAGGCATCTGTTTTGTTGTTTTACATATCTTTAGGGTATGTAAAAAGTTCTTTACCTCCTATATTGACTTCAAATTTTCACTTATATACCAATCCTATACCTCACGTCTTAATGCTTACTGCTATAGTGGTTGGAATTGCAACATTTTCGGTTGGATTGTCCATAGTAGTAAGAATGGAGAGATTAGTTGATTAAGAAGAGTGTGAATAAATTGACAGTATCTTAAACTATATGAAGTAGCAAGTAACTATAAATTAAGAATAAAACTATAAGCTTGCTAATTGTAAGTTTATTTGATAAATAAGAAATAAAATTATAAACTGTAAAGGTAATGATGTCAACTATTAATGGTACGGAAGATAGGAAAAAGATCATCAAAGATCTTGTAACCAAAAGTATAAGAAAGGGCGGTTTTATCACTTTTGATGATATAAATGATAAGTTGTCAGATGAAAGTTTTCCACCTGATTTTATAGATGATACTATAGCTTTATTGCAAGACTCTGGAATTAACATACTCGAAAGTAGTGAAGATGAGGAAGAAGCTCCTTCTAATGATGATGGTAATAAGCTTGATGATGATGAGACATCGTTGAATACTACTACAACTTTAGTGCAAAATGATGATCCAGTAAGGATTTATTTACAAGATATGAGCTCTGTAAAGCTTTTGTCACGAGCAGATGAAATTAAGATAGCAAAAAAAATTGAATCTGAAAAGCATAACATGTTACGTGCAATAATTGAAACATCAGTGGCATTCAACATGATCAAAACATGGCGTGATGATTTAAGTGGGGGAACTTTTTTGCTGAGAGAAATGATAAATCTAGATGCAATTTATAACTCTGATTTCAATATGGTAGCCAAAGAAGAAAGTGAAGCTGAAGATGTTAAAGATTATGTTGATGATGAGGAAAAAGGCAACGATGAAAAGGGAAATGAGAGTGAAGATATAAGTTCAGCGAATTTAAACATTTCTGTTCTTGAAATGGAAAGTGATTTATTGCCAAAGGTTATCACAGCATTGGATGAGATCATTACTTTAACAAATGAAGCATTGGTATTGAAAAAAAATTCTAAAGATTTCTCTAATGAGCTAGAAAATTTATATAATCAAATATGGTCTGTGGCATTACAAATTCAGTTTAGTGATGCTGCTATTGCCAGAATTACACAAAAACTTTACGAAATAAATAGACTAATCACGTTTGAAGAAGCTAATCTTATTACTGAGGCTAGAAAGTACGATATTGATAGAGAAAGTTTCTATAATATTTATTGTGCTGTGCTTTTAGAGCGCGAATTGAGCGAAATCAGTCTTTTAAAGAAGAATGAAAATCAGTCCCTTTTTACAGGTGAATTAAAAAATAAATTCTTAAGGTTTATAAACGATAACTATGAATATATAGCTAGTGCCTTAAGAAATATTAAGAGTTATGTACAAGGAGATAAAGTACAAGAGTTTAAGGAGCTAATCAAGAGAATACAAAAACACGAACGAGAAGTCTCTGAAGCAAAGCAAGAGATGATAAAGGCTAATTTAAGGCTAGTGGTTTCAATTGCTAAAAAGTATGCAAAAAGAGGACTTGATCTACTTGACTTGATACAAGAAGGCAATATTGGTCTTATGAAGGCTGTAGATAAGTTTGATTACAAACGTGGATATAAATTTTCGACTTATGGTACTTGGTGGGTAAAACAATCAATAACTAGGGCAATACCTGAACAGTCTAAAGTAGTTAGAATACCAGTTCATATGGTGGAAATTATCAGTAAAATCAATAAAGCATTAAGAAAGATGACTCATGGAATGGGTAGAGAGCCAACATTAGAGGAATTAAGTATAGAATTGGCAATGCCGATAGAAAGAATACGTAAAGTTATGAAAATAGCAAGAGATCCAGTAAGTCTTGAAGCTCCAACAGGAAAGGATGATAGTAGTACCTTCGGTGATTGTATAGAAGATAAGCGAGTTTCTAAACCAGAGGATGCTGCAATACTTGCCGACTTGCGCGGTATTACGACCAATGTTCTTGCAACTTTAACACCAAAAGAAGAAAGAATTCTAAGGATGCGCTTTGGCCTTGGTAAAGATGGAAAGGAGCATACCTTAGAAGAAGTAGGAAAAATTTTTAATGTTACGCGTGAAAGAATTAGGCAAATAGAGGCAAAAGCACTACGTAAGTTGAAACATCCAAGCCGTGCTAAAAAACTTAGAGGTTTCTTTTAAGGCAGAAGGGCTGCTCAAAAAATAGGTAAAATTCAGCCAAAGTTCTATAATTTTACCCTATTTTTCTTTTTTTATAGGCTTCATAGAGCAGTATGATTAGATATTGAATGTTATGGCAAATGAAAAGAATAACTCTAATTCAAAGTGTAAAAATTTTTGTGTTCTGGGTGATAGTTTATCTGATAATGGTGTAATTATTGAAATTTTAATAACTTATCCTTTGTAAGAAACGTGAAACTTAATGCCCCTTTTTATTAAGGAGGATTTTAGCAATGGCCTTACTGTTGTTGAATATGTAGCAAGGTATTTAGGTTTAGAAGAATTTAAGTCATCATGGAGATGCTCATTTTTTGATCGATACTATGAACAGTAAGGTCATAACTATGCGATTTTATATGCAACAGCATCTGAAATTCTTAACCCTATTTTTTCTTATTTCCTCAATAAATTTCGTTTAGTTAATCAGCTAAACGCAGTAATTAAACATCATCCAGACGTAGGTAAAGGAGATTTTATTTTTCATTATAATCGAGGAAATAATATTATGGGTGCCACTGCTTATAACAATGTTAAAGCAGAAAAAGTATTGAAATAAAGCGGTTAGTGAAATATGTAATGCATTTGGTTCTAAATGAATATGGTGTAAAGCATGTGATTGTTGCAAATGTGACTGAGGTTGGTTTGATACTAGCTTTAATAAAGACGAAAAGCAAGAGAGCTGGCTGCAAAGCTTACACAGAGTTTCAATACAAAATTAGCTAATGATTTAGATTATATGAAGAAAGGTGCAGATCTTGAAATAAAAGCATTCGATCTTAATTCTAAAATGAAAAGTATGCTTGGTAAATATAAGAGCAAAGGGTTAAATGATCGAGATGCATACCTATCAAACATCGTAGACCAGTTTGGGGGAGGGTGATTTGGAAAAAGTATAAAGATACTCTTGTTGATATTTAAAGGAAGGCTTGATACTTACTATAATTCTGGATGCAGCACAGAAATACTAAAGGATTATTTCTTTTTTGATTATTTTTATCCAACTGCAGAACCTTATTGTGAAGTTGGTAATGAAATGTATGAGTTGATAAAAAATTAGATTTCTTTTAAACATCTTTACGGTTTGTAGTAACTATCTGCGTAGCTGAATGATAAAGGGAGGGGGGTAAACAAAGTAATCTAAAATATAGAGAAAATACAACGGTGCTTGATACATAGCTATTGCGATTTTATCCTCTTTTTGTCATTTTAGTGCTACAATGACATTCTGCGAGTGAAGTTTATTCTTTGATATATTAACTATAAATATAGAGAAGTCTTACTAAATAAAAAGGTAAAAGGAACCCTCTGAGTAGTGAAATTTTGACTCTATATTACTGTAAGTGGTGCTGTAATAATGTTCTAACAAGCGCGACTTGGCTGAGTATAGAAAAAATTTAAAAAACCGCTATAATTTTACGTAATCTACCAATAAACACCTAAGTTTTTACTGGATTTTGTGATTGATCCTACAGTCAAAAACAAATTTTGAGTCATAAATACTTTTAGTGCCATAATAAAATAGGGAGGTTTGTCAAGTAAAGTTCTTTATTTCATCAGATGCGCTGCCAAATTGTTATGCAAGCAAGTTTTTTAGTTTTCGTATATCCGAAGTAATTCTTGTGCATTGGCCTTGATTAGAGTCGGACATTCTCTATCATTTAATAATGAATGCAATATTTCAATTGCACCTTTAATGTCGTTACTGTGTATCTTTACTATAGCGGTAGCTTCTTGGCTTGAATAAGGGTACACTGCATTTGATTCTAAATTACTAATTTTATCTCTATTTGTTTTTTCACCGCTGGAGTGAAGTAAGCTCATTACTTCTAAGTATTGTGCTAACTCACGCAAAACATCAGGAGCATCTTTATCGTCTGCCAAATCATTATAAATAATAGATGCTGTGTCTGTTGGCATTGAATCTGAGATATGATTGAATGCGCGTTCAAAATTTGCTAAATACTCCCAATTTGAATCTATTTCTTCTAGCAGTGACTTATTATCTTTTTTTAAGAATAATACTTCGTAAAACTTGTCACCTGCAGTTATAGATTGTTTTGTGTTATCAATGTTGCGCAATAAGTATAATGTGATGCCAACTAACATTGGCGCGAGTGCAAGCAGAAAGATGTATTTTTTCATGGTAATATTCCAAATAGTTATATATTTATACATTAATGCTTTTGATTTGCAAAAACATATTGACATAGTGATTATATCACATAATAATATTCTTAGAGTTGTTTGAATAGTTGGAGATTAAAATATTTCTAAAGTAGAAATAAAGACAGCAGTATTAAGCTAAATTATTTTTTGTCGGATTTATCCGATGTACCCTCAACCTTTTATAGGTTGAAGTCTAAATTTGAGAGTTTGATCCTGGCTCAGAATGAACGCTGGCGGCAGGCCTAACACATGCAAGTCGAACGGAGTTATATTGTAGCTTGCTATGGTATAACTTAGTGGCAGACGGGTGAGTAATGTATAGGAATCTACCTAGTAGTACGGAATAATTGTTGGAAACGGCAACTAATACCGTATACGCCCTACGGGGGAAAAATTTATTGCTATTAGATGAGCCTATATTAGATTAGCTAGTTGGTGGAGTAATAGCCTACCAAGGCAATGATCTATAGCTGATCTGAGAGGATGATCAGCCACACTGGAACTGAGATACGGTCCAGACTCCTACGGGAGGCAGCAGTGGGGAATATTGGACAATGGGCGAAAGCCTGATCCAGCCATGCCGCATGAGTGAAGAAGGCCTTTGGGTTGTAAAGCTCTTTTAGTGAGGAAGATAATGACGGTACTCACAGAAGAAGTCCTGGCTAACTCCGTGCCAGCAGCCGCGGTAATACGGAGAGGGCTAGCGTTATTCGGAATTATTGGGCGTAAAGGGCGCGTAGGCTGGTTAATAAGTTAAAAGTGAAATCCCGAGGCTTAACCTTGGAATTGCTTTTAAAACTATTAATCTAGAGATTGAAAGAGGATAGAGGAATTCCTGATGTAGAGGTAAAATTCGTAAATATTAGGAGGAACACCAGTGGCGAAGGCGTCTATCTGGTTCAAATCTGACGCTGAAGCGCGAAGGCGTGGGGAGCAAACAGGATTAGATACCCTGGTAGTCCACGCTGTAAACGATGAATGTTAAATATGGGAAGTTTACTTTCTGTATTACAGCTAACGCGTTAAACATTCCGCCTGGGGACTACGGTCGCAAGATTAAAACTCAAAGGAATTGACGGGGACCCGCACAAGCGGTGGAGCATGTGGTTTAATTCGATGCAACGCGAAAAACCTTACCACTTCTTGACATGGAAATCATACCTATTCGAAGGGATAGGGTCGGTTCGGCCGGATTTTACACAAGTGTTGCATGGCTGTCGTCAGCTCGTGTCGTGAGATGTTGGGTTAAGTCCCGCAACGAGCGCAACCCTCATCCTTAGTTGCTATCAGGTAATGCTGAGTACTTTAAGGAAACTGCCAGTGATAAGCTGGAGGAAGGTGGGGATGATGTCAAGTCATCATGGCCTTTATGGAGTGGGCTACACACGTGCTACAATGGTGTCTACAATGGGCTGCAAGGTGCGCAAGCCTAAGCTAATCCCTAAAAGACATCTCAGTTCGGATTGTACTCTGCAACTCGAGTACATGAAGTTGGAATCGCTAGTAATCGTGGATCAGCATGCCACGGTGAATACGTTCTCGGGTCTTGTACACACTGCCCGTCACGCCATGGGAATTGGTTTCACTCGAAGCTAATGGCCTAACCGCAAGGAAGGAGTTATTTAAAGTGGGATCAGTGACTGGGGTGAAGTCGTAACAAGGTAGCAGTAGGGGAATCTGCAGCTGGATTACCTCCTTAGGCTTTGTACGTAATTCACCATTTCAAATAATAGTGTCATTATGTACTATACTGCTGTCTTTACTTCTACTTTATTTTTTAATTTCTCGATAACAAAATTTTATGAGTAACAGGCCTCTTTCCCCACATTTACAAATATATAAAGTACAAGTTACTAGTTTTTTTTCTATTATGCATAGATTGACTGGTATCTTGCTATTTCTTTTATTAATCATACTTTCTTGGTATTTTATATTATATGTTTACTCCCCTAAGTTAATTATAGTAAGGTGCTTAAATGCATTATTGTTCACTCCTGTTGCTAAATTAGCTTATATCTTATGCTTTGTAAGCTTTATGTATCATTTTCTTAATGGTATTCGTCATTTATTGTGGGATGCTGGGCTTAATTTAGAAATTGCTAGTGTTTTAAAAAGTGCTATATTACTAACAATAATGCTATTTCTTTCTACTATGGCTTTTTTATTTATATTTATATGAGTCAATCTGTAAATTCAGTACATCATTGGTGGATCCAGCGTGTTTCTGCGGTGATTTTGTTATTTTTATTTCCTTGGTTTATTTACTCATTTTCTTGCACATTTTATGTTGATAGCCCTTTATCTTTTAATGAAAAATTATTTCAGGCTATTAATCATCCACTAGAGCTTTTGTTTTTTGTTATACTGGTGTTTTGCATTTTTTGGCATGTAGTTCTTGGAATGCAGGTAGTGTGTGAAGATTATATAGACAGCGTACCTCTAAGGATTTTTACAATTACATGCATGAAATACTTATCAAGCATTACTTATATAGTCCTTGCTTTTACGACTTTTTTCTTTTATAGGCATATTTTCTTGTAAAGTTGCCAGTTCTATGTTAATATATTATTAGTGTACTAGTTTTATTATTGAACTATAGCGATTTTGGTTTAGCAATATGTTAGAGACATTGAAAAAGTGGGGAATAGACCTTACGCTAAAGGTGAAGGATCTATTTAGTTCATCTGAGTCTCAAGTTTATGTCAAAGACCTTAGAAAGGTAATGATATATGAGGATGGACGAAAGTGTCAATATCCAAAAAATTATGATCAGATTGTAGATTCTGGGAGAGTTGTAAAAAAAAATGACAAGCTTGTAAAAGATAAAGACGGAAATCCAGAGTACCAGCTTATATATAATGAATACAAATTTGATCTAGCCTTGGTTAAGGAAATTGATAAAAAATCTTACTTTACTATTGACTTTTTAGTTAGTAAAGGTAGGCGTGAGGTTAATGATTATAGTAAATTTTATAAGCCATTTAAGTTTTCAAAAATAGATCTTGAAAAACACTTGCCGGTCTTTGAGGTTGATACTAAGTTACTTAGATTAACTAATTCTTCTTTTCTTGCTAAAAAAGGTTGCTTCATCAATGATGACACGGGAGAAGTTGATGAGAAAGATAGAGATGAAAAAGGAAGAAATGGAAAATTACTATACGCTAGTGATTACAAGAAGCTAAGCACTCATTTTTCAGAAATTAGAGATCAGGATGGTAATCTAGAGCTAGATAAAAGTCTTATATCTGTTTCTATCGTTTTTGCTACAAGCTTGGCTAAAGTTTGTACTAAATTGTTGACCTCTCTTCCTATAAAGTTAGGGGAGTATTTAATAAGCGAACAAAACCCAATTGCAAAGTCTTTTGGCTATCTTTTGTTCACCCCTGCAATGGCAGTAAAAAATTTAGTGAATATGGGAGCTACCATACTTAAGGCTCCAATTTTATTGTTTGTAGCAAATGAGAAAAAGTATGGTGATGCTTATCTTACTATGTGGAAACATCAATTGAAAGAATGTTGGAAAGAAGTAAAAAGCGACTTTAATGTTGTTACAAATGGGGAAAGGCCAAAGCCGAAGCAGAAGGATCATAAGCCACTTAGCATAGCGGGTACATGGAAAGAGCTTAACGCTAGAAAATCAGATATTGAAAAAAACTTAGAGAAGGGGTTGAGCAAAAATAGTGAAAGTATAGATAAATCTAGAGAACTAGGTGTTGGAGAAAGCTTAAAGGAAAAGTTGCAAAACAAAACTGATGAAAAAGTAGCTGCAGCCGTTAATCAAAAAAGCAACACTCCTCATATTGATAGAGAGATAGAAAGAAGACAAGACTCATCACGAAATGTAGGGACTCCATCACGCTCGTAGTCAACCATCACTTTAAATTACTTTTTACTTTAATCATCTCACAATAAAAACTTGCATGCATTTTGCCGTTAGTATAAGATATTAATCAAATAATTAATATCTTAATTAAATGCGCCCTGTAATACTGTGTGGTGGTAGTGGCAGCAGACTTTGGCCTCTATCTAAGCCAAAGCAATTTCAGAAAATATTTAGTCAGAATACTATGTTTCACAACACTTTGTTGAGGCTAAAAGGCGATTATATGCCACCCATCATTACCACAAATATACAATATGAGTCATTATTGATGCAGGAATTACATGCATTACAGGAATGTAAAGTAGTTTTTGAACCAGTTAAAATTGGGACAGCGGCAGCAATACTAATTGCTGTGCTTCTCTGCGATAGGAACGAGACAATCTTAGTTCTGCCTTCAGACCATTTTATAGGTGATTTGAATAGTTTTTATGTTTCTATTGAGAAAGCGTCTAAGCTAGCCTCTGAAACTGACTCTATAGTCACTTTTGGGATAAAGCCTCATGAATTCAATTCGGAATACGGCTGTATAAATGCAGTATATGGTCAGAAAGAAAAATGTCATATAGTAAAAGATTTTACAGAAAAACCCGAGCGTAAGGTAAGTAACGATCATTATTGGAACTCTGGAATATTTGTGTTTAGAGCAAAACGCTATATAGATGAGATAAAAAAAATTGCTCCGACTCTCTATAATTTATGTTGTGAAAGTATGAAGCATTTTGTACCACGAGAGAGATTTCTGTATTTAGAACAGCAAAATTGTGCAGGAATGGGTGATACATCTATTGATCACCTAGTGATAGAAAAAGCAGAAAATATTGCAATGGTAGAAGCTAATTTTGATTGGATGGATATTGGTACTTGGAGTTCAGTTTTAGAACTGAGTAAGAGATTTAGTGAGAATTTAGTTTCATTTCAGCGTGTAACAAAAGGAAGAGAGCCAGTTTTGATGACAGAAAATGATGAAAAGATTTTATTAGGTAGAGTTTATAAACGGCAAAATAAGAGCCTAATGTTGTTCATTAATAAAGTTAAAGAAGCAAAGCCAACAAGGAAAGAGATTAAGCCATGGGGATTTTATAGTGTGATTTTAATGGGTAAGGATTTTCTTATAAAATACCTTTATAAATCGACTGAGCTGCACTTCTAAGCAATTTCACCACTATAGAGATGAGTACCATATAATACTATCAGGGGTTGGATGTGTGAGTTTAGATGACAAAACATATGCTATAACAAAAAATCATGTAGTAGAGATTCCAAGGAAGGTGTTTCATAAAATTGAGAATAAAAGTACAAGATTTCCTCTTGAGATAGTTGAGTTTCGGGTAGGAAAGTTTTTATCTGATAATGATATAGTAAGATCGGACGATATATATGGAAGGTCTTAATATAGAATATTGAATATATTCTATAAGCTTGCTAAATTTAGACAACCTAATTTGAGGTAAAGGAAAAATTACAGTTATATGAATCATAAAAAGTATGATATTTAAATCTTAGTATAATGTCTATTGCCTTTGAATTTACTATGGCTATTCGCTATTTGCGAGCAAAGAATTCTAGATTTTGCTCTATAATGGCCTTGTTTTCTATTATTGGTATTGCTCTTGGAGTTGCAACGCTAATAGTAGTAATGTCTGTAATGAATGGGTTCAGAGCAAAGCTGCTCGACTCTGTACTTGGCATTAATGGCCATATTAATGTTTACTTTGATAGAAGCATAAATTCAGATTACCACGCAGTGTTAAAATCTATTGAGAAAATCCCAGGTGTATTAAAAGCTACTTCTATGACCAATGATCAAGTGATCGTTGCATCAAATGGTGGAATTGTGGGTAGCGTAGTCCGTGGTGTGTCAACTAAAGACTTACTTAATAATACTACTGTTAAGAATAATGTAATTATGGGTAACGTGGAAAAATTCGATGAAGGTATCATAATAGGGGCAAGATTAGCAGAAGCTTTGAATATTGATTATGGTGATAACATTATGCTTATATCACCCGAAGGATTTGACGCACTGTCTGGTGAAATACCAAAAATGAAAGAATATAAAGTTGTAGCAATATTTGATATGGGTATGTTTGAGTACGACAATACCTTGATGTATATGCCCATGAAATCAGCTCAGGCTTTTTTTAATTATAAAGATAGTGTGAGAAATATAGAAGTGTTCATAGACGATATTGCTGCGGCTAATAAGCTAGCAAATGCTATAGTAGAAGAAACAGGAATGAAAGCTGAAAGTTGGCAATCTCAGCAAAGCCATTATGTTAATGCTTTAAAAACTGAAAGAAATGTGATGTTTTTAATTCTTACTTTGATTATAGTTGTGGCAGCATTCAATATTGTTTCAAGTTTGATGATGATAGTGCAAGAAAAGAAATCCGCAATTGCAATTATGCGTACGTTTGGTGCAACAAGTGGAAGCATTATGCGCATATTTTGTGCTTGTGGGCTGTTAATTGGTTTTACAGGAACTTGTCTTGGCTCTGTTATAGGAGTTATTTTTTCTCTCAACATTGAAAATATTAGAGTGTTTTTAGAAAACATTACCAACATCAAGCTATTTGATCCTATGATATACTTTTTTTCAAGTTTGCCAGTGATATTAGTTTCTCAAGATGTAGTGAACATTTCTGCACTTGCATTGTTCTTGTCATTTTTAGCAACAATTCCTCCTGCATTGCAGGCAGCTGCACAAGACTCAGCGGAGATATTACGTTATGAATGATACTCGAAAAAAATGCATAGGTTGGTTCTTAATTATATTGTTATTTGTTAGCCATATTGCAATAAATAACATAATATTTTTCAAAATAAATCAGCAAGAAAGTGAAAATAGTATAAATGGTTTAACGGAAAAGATGGATGAACTTAGAGTATTGCTTGAAGTGAATCAATCTAGGGTAGAGAAAAGGATATTTGACTTAAAGAGAAATCTGCACACTCAATGTGAGCAAGGTGATGGTAGTTTAAGGCATAAGAACCTCGCAAAGTTGCTGCTACTTGTGATTAAGATGAAGAATTCGTTATTGCGAGAAGCCAAGTTTTATAATCATATAAATTCAATAAAGCCTTTGATATCAGAGCTTGACGATCCAGAGATAGAAAATGCAGTAAATGAATTGGAAAATTTGAAAGAGGTAGATACTTTACGCGGGTTGAAATTGTCTTTTGAGAAGAACATGACTGTTATTAACTACAATAAAAGTAACTTGTTTAAAAAAATCATTTCAAATTGGATAAAGATAGATGATCGTAGTGATCCACTCAGGTTAAAGCTTGCGGAAATTGAAGAATTAATAAGCGATAATGATTGGCAGAGCATAGCCACCGCAATAAGTGACTTAACATACCCAGAATTCAAACCATGGCTTAATAAATTGAATGATTTTATTGTAGCTTTCAAGAATACTTCAATAATATATCGTCACTTATTACAATACATCTCATGATTTATTTTATAATTTTTGCTTTTTCGTTTTTATTTGGCATATGGATCAAGGTAAGTGGTGAAGTAATAAAATTGGAATTAGGCAATTACACTATAAGTATTGATCTATATTTCGTTATTCTTGCTTGCGTAGTCTTATTATTTTTATTGATTGCAGTTGCACGTTTTTGTTCTTCTATTTCATCAACATTTGCTAACATAAAAAATAGAAGAAGAAGTAGGGAAGAATTGCTTCTCTTTGAAGCTTTCTTTAGCTTAGACTTAGGTAATATAGAGAACACCAATAAGCTAATTAAAAATCTAAATGAAGAAAGTGATAAATTATCTTTAGTAAAGCTCTTTAATTCAGGTAAAACGGGAAATTACAGCTTTTTCAGCCATAATTTAACGAGTATTGCAAGTAAAAATCGCAACTTAGCTCTACTTCTGATCAATAAACTGATTATTCACCTAAAGCAAGAAAGGTTAGTCTTTCAAAAATTTATAGAATATTGCTCTAGTTCAATTAATGATAAAATTTTGTCTATTCCCTTTCAAATAGAGCATTGTATATTGCAAGAAGATTGGATAAATGCAATTTCAAAGTTAAAGGAAGCTATCAAATTCAATATTTTTCTTCCCTTTGATCGTAAAAAGATGTTAGCGGTTTTTTATTGCGCTTTAGCAAAGCAATACGAAAGTAAAGGAAGTTTTTACAAAGCTATAGATTATTTAGCTAAAGCACAAAGTTATTATGCAACTTTTCAGCCCATCAATTATTTAAAGGCAGAATTATATATCAAGCTTGAAAAAATCAGAAAAGCTTCCACAGTATTAGAGGAAGAGTATAGAGTAAATCCTACTCCTCAATCAGCTAGAATGTATATCAAGTTAAATAATAAAGGCGCTGAAAGACTATATAACTTGCGCCCTGATTATTATTTTAGTTATTGCTTGCTTGCTTTGTCTTCAATTAGCTTAGGGAAATATGATCTTGCAAGTCAGCATTTAGATATTGCTATGAAAAAAGCTAATTACATATCAATCTACCTTGTTATGGTACAGCTCAAGATTATGTTGCAAGAGTATGATCAAGCAATTTATTGGTTAAACAGGATGGACTCAGAAGCTGTGCCTGATCCAGGTTGGAAATGTGCTGATTGTAATAAAGAGCTAAAGCAATGGGATTATAAGTGCTCAAGTTGCAATAGTCTTAATTGTATTTACCTTATATTATAAGACTCCATAAGGTGTGATACTTTTACATCGAGATTGCTTTAATATAATCTTTATCTCAAAACAGTAAATCTGTGAGTTTCTTAGTTAGGTTTGACTCTAATGTCAAAAAAACTTGTTTTTAGACATTACCAGTTATATATTTTAATAAATTAGAATTATATACAAAATGAAGAGCTTAAAGGAATTATCCTTAAGAATTAAAAATATTAAGTCTGTGCAGAAAACCACGAAAATAATGCAAATGGTTTCTGCGGCAAAATTATTACAAAGCCAAAAGAAATTATCAAATTCAAAATTGCATATATCTAAGCTGCATAGCATTATTTCTTCACTAGCGCTATCAGCGGATCAAGAGTTACTAGCAAGAATTCTAAATATCAATAATGAAGATTCTTTCCTAGTATTTATTATTGTATCTGATCGTGGTTTATGTGGCAGCTTTAACTCCTCTGTTGTTAAATTCAGTCAGGAGCATATAAACAAATTAATTGCAAATGATAAGAAAGTAGACATTGTTTTTTTTGGTAAGAAAGCTTTTGAGACAGGCAAAAATAGATTTAATTCTAAAAATATCTTGAAGGTTGAAAATAGTAAGGGAATCACACTAAAGCGTGTGGAAGCCTTGGTTAGTGATATAGATCTAAGTAAATACAATAAAGTTAAGGTTTTTTACAGTAAATTCTATAATACCTTCATGCAAAAGCCAATATTAGAAACAATAAAACCATGGAGTAAAGACTCATTATTAATTGATAATTCTGTAGTTAGTCCTCTAACAGATTACAGCTATGAGTATGAACCACAAAATATTGAGTTTATTTTAAAATCTTTGACTCAAGATTATGTTACAGCTGCTCTTTATTCTGCTTTACTTGAAAGTGCAGCAAGTGAAAATAGTGCTAGGATGGTTGCTATGGAATCAGCAAACAGAAATACAAAAGAAATGCTAAATAAACTAGCATTACTTTATAATCGTTCTCGTCAAGCAGCAATTACAACTGATTTGATTGAAGTTATAGGTGGTGCAGAATCTTTATAGAAACTCAAGGAATGAAAAATGAATATATTAAATATTGCAGCAGATATCACTAAACTAATAAAAAAGCAGAATCAAGACGCAGAAGTTACAATATATGAAACTAATAAGACCTCGGTTTCTCAGCGTCTATCAAAAATTGAACAAATATCACAATCTAGAAACTGTACTGTCGGAATTAGAGCTATAGCAGGTAAGAACAAAGCTGCGTATATTTCCACAAACGATTTGAATAATCTTAGTAGTGCAGTGAGCCAAGTGGTGGAAATGGCAAAGAATGCCCAGGAAGATCCTTATATTAGTTTTGCTGTAGATGGCAGTAATTATATCTCTTCTGCAGATTTAAATATCTCAGATAATAATGTTGTAACAATTGATAAATTAAAAGAAATTACTGAAGCTACAGAAAATTCAGCTCTTGCACATAAAAATATTATTAATTCCGAAGGAGCTTCATCTTCACATACTTCAGTAAATACAGTATTATCAACCGTTTCTGGTTTTGTTGGTTCATTTAGTAAGTCAACTTTTGTTAATCAGGTTTCTGTTGTTGCTGGAGAAAAGAGTGAAATGAAAATAGGCTACGATTACGATGTAGCATGCAACTTCAGTGATTTAAAAACACCTGAGTCAATAGGGAAAGGAGCAGCAAAAAGAGCAATAGATCAATTGGGTTCATGTACAATCAGGACGGGCAAATTTCCGGTTGTTTTTGAAAAAAGAGCAGCAAAAGAGCTAGTAAAGAGCTTTGCTTCTGCCATAAATGGTAGCAATATTGTAAATAATAGCTCTTTTTTGAGAAATAGTTTAAATAATCAAATTTTTAATACTGAGATTAGCATTATTGATGACCCATTGTTACCAAGGGGTATAACATCAAGACCGTTTGACGGGGAAGGAATAATGAGCAGAAGAAATGAATTTGTAAAAAATGGAGTACTGCAAAACTGGATTTTAGATCTATATTCGGCTAGGAAATTAAACTTGGAAACGACCGCAAATGCAACTCGTGCAAGTAATGCTGCAATTATTCCTTCAGCTAGTAATTTCTATTTCAAAAATGGTAATAGATCGTTTAAGGAATTAATTGACGAAGTAAAAGAAGGAATATATGTAACTGATTTATTTGGTTTTGGTGTTAATTTAATCAATGGCGATTATAGTCAAGGTGCATGCGGATTTTTTATAGAAAATGGTAAAATAACGTATCCAATACACGAGATTACTGTTGCCGACAATTTGAAAAATATGTTTAGCAATTTAGTTGTTGCAAATGACCTAACTTTCTGTGGGCAGTTTAATTCACCAACGATTAAAGTTAGCGAAATGACAGTAGCAGGTTCACTTAGTGATTAAAAATTTTAGTTGCATTAAGTACAATAATTGTGTACTATTACTATGTAATGTTAAGAATAGACTATGGAGTATAGAAGTTTAGTTGCAGTAACTAAGCTTAAAGCATTCTAAATCGTAATTTCAAAGTTTTTCATCACATTAATAATATTAGTTAGTAGTTTAGGAGTTATCCATATGGAATTTGGTAATATAAAATGGTTTAATGTTGAAAAAGGCTATGGTTTCATCAAGCCAGAAGGTAAAGGTGAGGACGTTTTTTTACATGTTAGTACATTAGAACGTTCAGGAATAAGACCTGATGCACTTCGAGGAGAGGATAAAAAGGGAGGAATGAAAGGGGAAAGAGTAAGTTATGAGCTTAAAGAAGAGCGTGGTAGGAACGGAGAAAATAAAAAGTCTGCAATAAATTTAAGATTGGAAGATTAGTCTATCGTGAAGCTTTTTAATAGGGTAATGTATTGTGAGTAATTTTCATGAAATGGGGCTTCCAACTTTGCTTAGGCAAGCTCTAAGTAAAAATAATCTTTGTGTTCCAACCCCGATTCAGGTGCAAGCGATTCCTCTAGCTCTTCAGGGCAAAGATATTCTTGGGTCTGCTCAAACGGGAACTGGAAAAACCTTAGCGTTTGCTATTCCACTGGTTGCTAAATTGATGAATGAGCCAAGCATTGGTTCAGCTTTAGTCATCGTGCCAACCAGAGAGCTTGCTCATCAGGTAACAAGTGAGATAAGAAAACTCTTATCTCAAAGTTCTTTACTAAGAGTTGCTTTGTTGATCGGAGGCGAGCCTATTTTTAGGCAGCTAAATCAGCTTCAGAAAAAACCACAAATTATAATAGGTACTCCTGGTCGTATTATAGACCATATTGAGCGTAAAACTTTAGTTACTCGGAATGTTGGTATTCTTGTGCTTGATGAGACGGATCGTATGTTTGATATGGGCTTTGGAATTCAGATTGAAGAAATTATGAAGCATTTGCCTAAAATAAGGCAAAATCTTATGTTTTCTGCAACTCTTCCTGGGGAAATAGTAAAACTTACTGAAAAATATCTTAATCAACCAGAGCGTGTTTCTGTTGATTGCCAGGCTACAACTTCTGTAAAAATTAAACAAGAAGTTGTTTATGCATCAGAATCAGAAAAATATGGCAAGCTTGTTACACAATTATGTCAGCGCAAAGGATCGATCATTATTTTTGTTAAAACAAAGCGAGGAGCGGATCAGCTAGCTGACAAATTGCACAAAGATGACTATAGCGCTTTGGCAATTCATGGTGATTTAAGGCAGCACAAGCGTGAAAGAGTCATTGATTCTTTTCGTCGTGGCCGCAATCAAATCATGGTTGCAACAGATGTTGCTTCTCGCGGCCTTGATATTCCGCACATTCAACATGTTATCAATTATGATGTACCACAATCGCAAGCTGATTATGTTCATCGTATAGGTAGAACTGCACGTGCGGGAGCTGAAGGATTTGCATTATCTTTTGTTACACCTCAAGATAAGAGAAGACTGCCTGCACTAGCAGATAAAGAAGGAGAGCCAAATTTTGATTGTAGTATGCAATCTCAAAAACGTAACAGCAAAAAGATCTTTAAAAGGCCAAGTACGTTAAAGGCTAAATACGGTAGAAAAAAGATCAATGTATTTAAGAAGAAAAGCAGAGTACTAGAAAAAGCGTATTAATGTACTTAACTATTCTTCTATTCTTTAAAAGCTCCAGTAAAATTGCTGCAAAGTGAAGTGATTGGAGGATGGTAGAAAGAATATATAGCTAGCCCAAATTAGATTTACCTACAATTTGATAATCTTAATTCTGCTGCTTATAACGTTTTGAGATTATCACAACGGTATAATGTTAGGCTGTGTGGACTATAATCTGTAGCTTAATTCAATTTGGCTACAACGAGCTGCTAGATTTCAGTTTTTTTAATAATTGTGTGCTACTAATTATATATAAATTTACACTTTTAAAGAGAATAGATGATTTCTAAAAATTTAGAGGCAAGTTTAAATAGAGCGTTACAGATTGCTTCTGATTGTAAGCTTAAATATGCAAAAGTGGAACATTTGTTGCTAGCATTAACCAAAGATGTGGATGTAAATTATGTTTTATCAAGATGTAACATCAGAGCTGGTGAAATCATAAATATAGATAATATTATATTAAGGAATGATCGTGGTAATAATACAAAAGGTTTTTTACAAGACAACTCCGAATTAACTGTCAATAAAGTTGAGCCTGATGTGCTATTTCAACGCATAATACATAAAGCCATGATACGAGCTCATCGTCTGGGAAGAAAAGAAATAAATGGAGCAAGTATTCTATTAGAGATTCTGTCTGAGCAAGATTTATACATTGAAGAGCTATTACGCAAACAGAATGCAAAGGATTCTAATTTGATTTATAACATATCCAATATAAAATATTCAGGTGATATAGAAGAATATGTAACTAATCGCAAGATAAAACTTGATAAGAATAACGATATCTCTACTGTAGCAAATAAAGGTGAATTATTAAAAGATGAAGAAGTTCTACAAAATTATTGTAGAAATTTAAATGATTATGCAAGAAGCAAAAAAATAGATTATGTCATTGGTCGTGATTATGAATTAAATCGCACTATAGAAATCTTGCTAAGACGCAGAAAAAATAACCTTTTATATGTCGGAGAACCAGGTGTTGGTAAAACAACAATAGTTGAAGGCTTGGTATTGAAAATTATTGAAGGTAGTGTTCCGAGTGCACTGAGATCCAGCATAATTTATGCTTTGGATTTAGGATCACTTCTTGCAGGAACACGCTATAGAGGTGACTTCGAAGAGAGAATAAAATCTATAATAAAAGTAATTGAGGCAAAACCTGGCGCTATTCTTTTCATTGATGAAATACACACTATTATTGGAGCAGGTTCAACAAGTGGCAGCTTTCTTGATGCTGGCAATCTGCTCAAACCTGCACTTGCAAGAGGTGCGTTGCGTTGTATAGGTGCAACTACATATAGAGAATATAGCAATAGCTTTGAAAAGGATAAAGCATTAGCAAGGAGGTTTCAAAAAATTAATGTAAAAG
Source organism: Wolbachia endosymbiont of Leptopilina clavipes (assembly GCF_006334525.1). Classification (NCBI taxonomy): domain Bacteria; kingdom Pseudomonadati; phylum Pseudomonadota; class Alphaproteobacteria; order Rickettsiales; family Anaplasmataceae; genus Wolbachia; species Wolbachia endosymbiont of Leptopilina clavipes. The sequence goes on along the minus strand of NZ_QJHA01000026.1, from coordinate 110,020 downwards.
AGTCTTCTATTAATGATACAGTAAAGATACTAGATGGTATAAAGCATTACTATGAAAGGTATCATGGAGTATATTACACGAAACATGCCATTAAATCTGCAGCTGAACTTTCACACAAGTATATTACTGGGCGAATATTACCTGATAAAGCAGTTGATGTTATAGATGAAGCAGGGGCATATTGTAAGTTACAAAAAAGCAGGCGAAAAATTATAAACAGTAGAGACATTAAGAGTACTATCGCTAGGATTACAAACGTACCTTGCGGGTTTGATGATATGCAAAGAGTAAAATCTTTGAAAGAAAATCTCAATAGGGCCATTTTTGGTCAAGAGCAAGCGATAGAGTTTCTCGTTAATTCTATTAAAATTGCTAAATCTGGTCTGAGAAGTTACAATAAACCCTTGGCAAAGTATCTTTTTGCAGGGCCAACTGGTGTAGGTAAGACTGAGCTTGCGAAGCAACTAGCACAAAATATGGGTATGAACCTTATTCGGTTTGATATGTCTGAGTATATGGAACCTCACGCAATATCTAGAATGATTGGTTCCCCTCCTGGATATGTGGGTTACGACCAAGGTGGATTGCTTACAGAATCTGTATCTAATAATCAATATAGCGTAGTACTTCTTGATGAAATTGAGAAAGCTCATAGTGATATTTATAATATATTACTACAAATCATGGATTATGGTTGTGTTACAGACACTTACGGACGTAAGGTTAATTTTTCCAATACGATTTTAATTATGACAACCAATGCAGGGGCATTTGAACGTAACAAAAGTTCTATTGGCTTTGGGTATAAAAACTTTAACATCAGTGACAGCGAAAAAGCAATGGAACGGGTTTTTAGCCCTGAATTTCGTAATCGTCTTGATGCAGTCATTTCCTTTTCTGATTTGGATGAGGATGTCATTTTGCACATTGTGGATAAATTTATTCAGGAATTAAAAAAACAACTTGTGCAAAAGGGTATAAGCTGCTCAGTGGAAGAAGAAGTAAAGTCTTATCTTGCGCAAACAGGTTATAGCAAAGAAATGGGAGCACGCCCAATAGAGAGGCTGATTGAAAAAGAGATAAAAAGTCATTTGGCTGAAGAAATACTAAATCGTCGATTAATTAAAGGAAAGAAATTAAGGATTTATATTGGTAAACACGGAATTGCTTTTGATATAGTTTAAATTCTTGCTTGAGTATTAAATTTGTAGTATAGTCACTATTTTTTAATGAGGCTATAGTGGCAAGTTTAACCAGAAATCAATATTACAGTAATCAAGATTTACAGAACTTATTTTCAAGGCTGGGAATAAAAGCAGAAGAAGTAATAAGCCAGGAGTTTGATGATGTACTTAAGTTAGTTGAGCGGCACTTTAGAAGAGCTTCATTAAAATGTCACCCTGATAAAGTAGTAGGAGAGAAAGAGAAAAAATAGCTGAAGAAAAGTTTAAAAAACTTAGTGCAGATAAAGATAAGCTAGAGAAATATCTTAACGACTTAAAAGCAGCTGGCATATCTATAACATTACAGCGAGAAGTGCAGGAAAAACAAAGGAGAATCAATTAGATTCTATTGCGTAGAGAGAAAGCTGTGAATAGAGCATGTTTATTTTTATATTAGCAAATGTGGTACTTGGTCCGTCGCCTCAAGTCAAATATTGCTTATCACAACTTGCTAACAGTGGCAAAGTGCAAAATATTGCTTATAAATTTTATGCATTCAGCATCGGAGTTTGGCCATGGTTATTTATTATATCCTTTTGTAGTATTATCTATGCAGCAAGTAAACAAAGAGGCTCACAAGAAGGAAATATGGATAGATTCAACCGAAGGTTTAATTTACTTATTGCTGCTGATAATTATGTGATATGTATTGCAGTAGCGTTTGCTGTGTGCAGTTTAGCATCGGAAATTGCACAAAATGGCTGGCCTGTTCAATATGGAACAATGCTGATAGTTAATTTGGCATTGGATTTATTATTGATTGCTTTACTTAGAACTTTTACGAAAGCTTCTGAATTATGTAGTGAGCACTGCATCCAGCGTTTATACGAAGAAGATGCAGAATTTAGCTACAAGGAAAAGTTTGCATGGTATGACTATAAATTAGTGCTTATGTCGCTCATTCTTCCTATTGTTAAAATGTATTTTGAAGATTTAATTCAAGAAAAACCACAACAGCATACCACCGATCCTAAAGTTACACCTTTAAATATAGGTGTAGGAGCAAGAGTATAAAAAGGTCTTTGCTTCAACTATAGTTTTTGCTACACTTTAAGTAAATTTGAAGATATTAATGAGTGAAGAAGTAAAACAAATCCTAAGTTATTACGAAAGTGAAAATCCTGGAGTAAAAGCAAATCTTGCTCGTATTCTTATGCATGGAAAACTTAGTGGAATTGGCAAGTTAGTAATTCTTCCTGTAGATCAAGGATTTGAGCATGGGCCAATAAAAAGTTTTGAAGTTAATCCTGATGCTTACGATCCGCATTATCATTTTCAGCTTGCAGTTGATTCGGGAGTAAGCGCATATGCTGCTCCGCTTGGTATGATCGAAGCTGGTGCTTCAACTTATGCTGGAATGCTACCACTTATTTTGAAGCTTAATAGTGCTAACTCCTTGCACTCGAAAAACTTAACTTCTGATCAAGCAATAACTGCTTCTGTAAAAGATGCGCTGCGTTTGGGTTGCGTAGCTGTTGGGTTTACTATATATCCTGGTTCTGCTAAGTGCTTCGATATGATGGAAGAAGCTCGCGAAATTATAGCTGAGGCTAAGTCTTGCGGCCTTGCCGTAGTGCTATGGTCTTATCCACGCGGTGAAGGAATTTCCAAAGAAGGCGAAACAGCAGTTGATGTTATTGCCTATGCTGCGCACATAGCATCTTTACTTGGCGCTAATATAATCAAAGTAAAACTTCCAATTAACTCTTTGGAAAGGGAGAAAATAGAAACAGAAAATATTGAGTCATTATCTAAAAGAATTGAATATGTTAAAAGATCTTGTTTTGCAGGGAAGAGAATAGTAGTTTTTTCTGGTGGCGAGTCGAAATCAGTGAATGACATATGCAATGAAGCGAAAGAAATTAAGCAAGGCGGTGGTAATGGTTCAATTATCGGGCGTAACACTTTTCAAAGAAAAAGAGAGGATGCTTTATCTATGCTAAAAGATATAATGGATATCTATGCATAAAAAACGGCTGGGTGGCAGAATGGCTTATGCGGAGGACTGCAAATCCTTTTATACCGGTTCAATTCCGGTCCCGGCCTCTTACTCCAATTAGATCGTTTTTTCTTCTGAAATTTTAACAAGGAGTGTGGCTTTTAATGAAATATTTAAAAAAATAAGATACTATATTCAAAATATAAGCAGTAAAATGCCAAAGAGATTAACAGAAGTTTTATTATTGATTGGTTTGCCCTTCTTGCTTACCAGTTGCACTTTTCACTATTTATTAAAGAGCTCGTATACTCATCTTGCACCAGAAAAGTACCCTTCATCCAACAAACAGCCGGTTTACGTCGGTACAGCTTACAGTGCACAGACTATATATAATGCGTTATTTAATGACTTTCTGTTAATAGGTAAGTCATCATTCACAGCCAAACATGGGCGTGCTAGTCAATATGTTAATTATGGAAGAGAAGTTGGAGCAGATGTGATAATCGTATCATTTCAAAATATGTAAAAGGATAAAGAGCATTTTAGCATCACAGAAAAACTATTATGGGACACAAGCTTAACAACATTTCATACAAGGACCATTATAAACTTTGATCAGGACGTACTCTTTCTAAAAAAGGTAGGTGATGCAAAAGCTCCATGGGAATATGTCAAAGGAGAGTTCAAGCTTCACGAAAAAGACGATACTGATCCATATCTAGGGAATTGGGTAGGGTATAGAATATGCAAGATTGCAATATCTTCTTCAGAAGATGAATACTTAGGATTTGTAAATGAAGATAATTGTAAAGAAAAATCTGGAATAAATAAGATGCTTGCTTGGAAAAATGGGGATGTAAGGTTGCGAATTAATAAACAATCAAAACAGGGATTTTATTTAAATCGAAATAAGATTCCTATACTAATAAAATCTCAAATTAACAAATTTGGCTACCTCGAATTAGTAGATAAAAATACTGATCAAGTTCTGGTTTCCCTTCAGAAAAATTAGTTTTTACTACTCATAGAAACTATATACTTACTATTTTGATAAACCTCAAGCTTTCTAAGTTATTCTTGTTGCATGGTAAAAAATAAACTAAAAATAAGCAAAGTGTTTTACAAAATGATATTACGTAATTTATTGTTTTTACTGCCGCCTGAAATTGCTCACTCCTTGGTAATAACGGCGTTAAAAAAGATGCCCTGTAGGAAACCTATAGAACTACCTAAGTCTTTAAATGTAAACTTTTTTGGTAATAAAATTAGGAGTCCTGTAGGTCTTGCTGCAGGTTTTGATAAAAATGCGGAAGTTGTAAAGCCGATGCTCTCATTTGGTTTTGGATTTATTGAGGCTGGTACTGTAACTAAACATCCCCAATATGGAAACAAAAAACCGAGAATTTTTCGATTAATTAAAGATGAAGGAATAATTAATAGATTGGGATTTAATAATAAAGGAGTAGACTATTTTCTTAAACAGATAAGTGAAACTAAACTTGGTGATTGTATTTTTGGTATAAATATAGGAAGAAACAGTACATCAAAGGAGCAAATCAGCGATTATGTTGACTTAATAAAGATAGTATATGGAAAGAGCAATTATATAGTACTGAACATCTCATCCCCAAACACACCTAACTTGCGCGATTTGCACAATAAACAAGAATTATCCAAATTGTTGAAATCTATCACTCTAACCCGGAAATCAATCGATAGCTCTGAATCCATACCGATAATATTAAAAATTTCTCCAGATATAGATCAGCAAACAAAAGAAAATATCGCTGAGCTTACACTAGAATATAAAATTGACGGCTTAATAGTAAGCAACACTACGATAAGTCGAGATTCTTACTATAATGAGAGTGGTGGGTTGAGCGGCAGACCATTGTTTCAACTTTCAACCGAGTTATTGAGTGATATGTACAAGCTTACTAAGAGCAGGATTCTATTGATAGGATGTGGGGGAGTTTCAAGTGGTATTGACGCATATGAAAAAATAAAGGCAGGAGCCTCTTTAGTACAACTGTACACTGCTCTCGTATATCAGGGGCATCAAGTTGTGAATAAAATCAATCTGGAGCTTGCAGAATTGGTAAAAAGAGATGGATTTAGTAACATTACTGAAGCAGTGGGTTGTATACATTAATTTTGGAAGTTATTGATATTGTTTTAGTAAAGTAGAGCTAACTTTTTAGTGTAAAGGTATGATAGGGAGTGCTTTTCTTTTGAATGATGAACATGAAAGTTTTGAACGATATAATATCTAAAGTTATTAATTATAAATTTACAGATCATGCAATATTAGAAGAGGCATTAACCCATCCAAGCGTAAATAAAAGGAATAGCGAAGACCAGATCGTAAGCTACGAAAGGCTAGAGTTTTTGGGCGATGGTATTTTGAACATGGTTGTATCTGCTATGCTGTTTAAAATGTTTCCTGAAGAAAAAGAAGGAGCATTGGCAAAAAGAAAAACGGATCTAGTTTGTGGCAGTACCATTGCTAATGTTGCTAAAGAAATAGAGTTAGGTAACTTTATCATCATGAATAATAGTGAACGTTGCAACGGAGGGAAATGTAACTTAAAAAATTTAGAAAATTCGCTTGAGGCACTAATAGGTGCAATTTATATTGACGGTGGACTTGAGAGTGTTGAAAAATTTATTATCCGACATTGGGAAAAGCTAGCTAAAGACATCCTCGATCCTCCTCAAGATCCTAAAACTTCACTGCAAGAGTGGACTCAGAAAAACAAATTACCTTTACCAGAGTATGAACTTGTAAAACAAACTGGACCAGCACACAATCCTGAGTTTACTATATCAATTTTCATAGAGAATTATGGCAAAGTTTCTGCATGCGCTTCTAGTAAGAAAATTGCTGAACAAAAAGCTGCTGAGTTGATCCTAGAAAAAATTAAAAAAACGACTTAGTTTAATCTAAATAGCTGTTAGCATAAATTTAAAGTAAGCTAAGCTCTTTAGTTCAGCTTACATATTTTTTTATCTCAGCCAGAATCTTATCAGATTGACTTTCATCTGAATTTAAATCAGCTACAAAGTGTGTGACATATTTTCCTTCAGGGCTAATAAGGTATATCATTGAAGAATGGTTAATTTCCTCTTCTCCATCTACTTTACTTTCATATACTTTATACTTTGCAACTACTTCATCTATTTTTTGTCTTTCACCAGTTAGCATTTGTATTCTATGGTCAAATTGCTGCTGAAATTCTTTAAGCCTTTCTGTGTTATCGCGCTCAGGATCAACTGTGATAAAAAATGTTTGTAGCTTATTGTCAGTTTTCTTATCTAACTTTGCAAGTGTTTCTGAAATTATGCCGAGATTCATAGGGCAAATTCTTTTGCATGAGGAAAATCCGAAAAAAATCATCATATACTTATTTTTAAAATCACTACTGCGTACTGTTTGTCCGTCTTGATTGATCAAAGAAAAATCTCCACCTACCTTAATTTCTGTATTTTGTGAAACAAATATGCCTTGCTTGGTAAAATAACAATAACCTAAGAAGATAGCTGCTACTGTTATTAGCAAACTAGACAATAACCTTATAAACTTTATCATTAAAGCGTTTCCAATAAAGTTAAATCATATATTGATTAGTTGATTGATTCAATATATTCCTTCCAAAGTGGGTTGTTAATTTTATCTAACAATTTCTTATGCTCATCAATTTCTTTAATACTTGGTGAATGTTCTCTGCGAGCTAAATTACGCACTTTATGCTGAATAAACGTAGAGTTATTGTCCTGAGCACATTCATTATTAAATAAAAAGGTTTGCAATCCTCCTGTAAGCTCAACATAGACCTTTGCAAGCAATTGAGCATCAACTAATGCTCCGTGTAACTCTCTACCTTCTAGCGATATATCAAAACGCTTGCATAATGCATTTAAAGAAGCAGGTGATCCTACAAACTTTTTTCTTGCAAGTGGTAATGTATCTAGCACTCTATCTGAGGAAATTAACCCGGCATTCAACTTGTTTAACTCCATATTAAGGAACTTAATATCAAACTCAGCATTATGAATTACCAAGATGTCATTAGATATGAAGTCAAGAAATTCAAGTGCAACATCTGAAAATAGTGGCTTATCTTCCAAAAACTCCTCACTAATACCATGAATCTTAAATGAGTGGTAAGGTATATCTCTCTCTGGATTAAGATATCGATGAAATGTTTTACCTGTTGGAATACGGTTAATTAGTTCTACACATCCTATCTCAATAATTCGATGGCCAGACTCAGTGTCAAGACCTGTAGTTTCAGTATCAAGTACTATTTCTCGTAGCCTACTTTCCATCGGTGTAACTAATCTTACTTGTCATTTGCTGTTAAATTTTTATCGGTACTTGCCTTCTTGTAGTTAATGGAAACAAGCAACCATGTTGGATCTGATGAATTAATATTTTTTTTGAATTGCCATACATCCTCAACTTTGTTAATAGTAGACATACTACCTGATATGATATCTCCTTCATTATTCTTAACGAAGTTAATTTGCTCTGAAAGGAAATATACTGCAATAAATATTACGTTTTTTACTAGCTTTATTTCTAAGATCTTTTGTGAAACGATAGAAACAATTATAGACTCGTGTATCTCTTTACGATGCTTAATCTTATCCACAAAGCTGTTATACAAATCTTTGTCCAGAAGGGATTTTAATTGAGGTAAATTCCCTTGGTTAAAATATTTAATTATTAATTCAAAAGCTATGCTTGAACCTTCTATAAAATTGGAAATAGAGAACTCTCTGTTTTTTTGTAATATTTGTTTATAAGTAGCTTCTATTGAACTTTTGTCGTTGCTATAAATATAATCTTCGATATTTTCTACCACATCCTCTTTACTTTGACTTGCATCCAATACAACTGTTAGCTTTTTTAGGTTGAGACTGGCTGATCTTCCTAAAGAATTGTATAAGCGTGAAAAAACAAACGCCGCTAGTAAAGCATATATTACAAGCTCTATCATGGTAACTTAACCCCTTGGTATCTAAATATTATTAATTATTGATAAAAATATGTTTTGCACATTAGCCTATTATAAATGAATATATTATATAAGAAAGTATTAAATATCTCATTAATTAAAGGAGAAGTAAGAAATGTTACAACACAAAATGAAAATTCATGGTCAGTATGTCAAAGATCTTTCGTTTGAGAATCCAAATTTGCCATTCCTTCCTTCTAGTAAAGCTCCCGATATTAATGTAAAGGTTAATATTAATTCAGCAAAATTAGAAGGAACGGAAAGCAAAGAAGGAATAAATGAAGAAAAACCTTTTCATGAAATTACTTTGCATATAGAAGTCAAAGCGACGGTAAAAGATGAAGATATAAAAAATGGTATAGCTTTCATTTGTGAGATAAAGTATTGTGGTATTTTTTCAATAGAAAATTTGAAAGAGTTGAGTGAAGAGGAAGTAAGACAAGCTTTGTTTATTGGCGGGCCTACTTTTCTTTTTCCTTTTGCAAGAGAAGTAATTGCAAGAACTACAAGTAGTGGTGGGTTTCCTCCACTTATGCTAGATCCTATAGATTTTGAAACTATGTATCAGCAGCAAAGTCAACAACAAAAAAGTAGCGCTAGTAATTCCAATTTTAACTAATACAGGATGAACAATTCTTTAAATGCAAAGACGACTTTAAATATTGATGGAAGGTTATATAACTACTTTAACCTAAGTAACGCTGGTAAATTCTTAGGAGTAAATTTAACCAAATTGCCTTGTTCACTCAAGGTATTGCTTGAAAATTTATTGCGCAACGAAGATGGAGTAAGCGTTAAATTAGATGACATAAAGATATTAGCAAATTGCGTCAAGAAACACATTAATCACGAAATTAGCTACAAGCCAGCAAGGGTTTTGATGCAGGATTTCACAGGAGTTCCTGCTGTCGTTGACTTAGCTTCAATGCGTAATTATGTGAAGAAAAACGGAGGTAACCCAAGCAAAATAAATCCATCTGTAACTGTTGATCTTGTGATCGATCACTCTGTTCAAGTAGATAGTTATGGAAGCACTTCCGCATTCAGTAAAAATGTTGAGCTAGAAGTAAAAAGAAATTTGGAGAGATATCAATTTTTAAAGTGGGGAGAGTCGTCCTTCACAAATTTTAGAGTAGTACCACCAGGTACTGGAATTTGCCATCAAGTAAACCTTGAGTATTTAGCGCAAGTTGTGTGTAATAATGATGGGGTCATATATCCTGACACTTTAGTTGGTACTGACAGTCACACTACAATGATTAACGGGTTATCAGTCCTTGGTTGGGGTGTTGGAGGCATAGAAGCTGAGTCTGTGATGCTTGGTCAACCAATTAGTATGGTGATTCCAGAAGTAGTTGGATTTAAATTAATTGGCAGACTACCGGAAGGAGTAACTGCGACTGATTTAGTGCTGACGGTTACCAGTATCCTAAGAACAAAAGGTGTTGTTGGTAAATTTGTAGAATTTTATGGTGATGGTTTAGATTATTTATCTCTAGCAGACAGGGCCACTATAGCTAACATGGCCCCAGAGTATGGTGCAACTTGTGGGTTTTTTCCAATTGATCAGAAAACACTCGATTATTTACATTTAACAGGGCGACCAGAAGAGCTGATCAAATTAGTTGAAGTCTATTCAAAAGAGCAGGGATTGTGGCGTAGCAGTAATGAGTTAGCATTTTTTGACACACTAGAGCTTGATTTATCAAGCGTAAAGCCAGTGATGGCTGGTCCTAAAAGACCACAGGATAAGATTTTCCTTTCAGAAGTAGCGGAATCTTTTTCTACATCTTTTCCTATTAATGAGACAAACAGACCTCCGTTGGAACCTATCTATGGCGATCAGCTCCAGAGTGGCAGCGTAGTGATTGCAGCAATAACAAGCTGCACTAACACCTCAAATCCAAGTGTGATGATTGCTGCGGGTCTTGTAGCTCGTAATGCAATTAAACTTGGATTAAAATCAAAGCCTTGGGTTAAAACTTCTCTTGCTCCAGGGTCACAAGTTGTGACAGAATATTTAGAAAAGTCTGGATTGCAGGTAGATCTAAATGCTTTGGGTTTTAATCTAGTTGGATATGGCTGCACAACTTGCATTGGAAATTCTGGTCCACTTAATAAGGATATAGAGGATGATATAAAAAACAAAAACTTAACTGTTGCTGCAGTTTTGTCTGGCAATCGTAACTTTGAAGGAAGAATTCATCCGTTAGTCAAAGCTAATTACTTGGCATCTCCGCCACTTATTGTTGCATATGCACTTGCAGGCACTGTGCAAATTGATTTGACAAAAGATTCAGTATGCAAAGATAAGAATGGCAATGATGTCTATCTCAAAGATATATGGCCAACAAATAATGAAGTTGAGAGCTGTGTTAAAAGTGTTGTGACGCGTGAAATGTTCATACAAAAGTATAAGGATGTTTTTTCTGGTGATGAGCATTGGCAAAAGATAAAGTGTGAGAAAGGTGAAATCTATGATTGGGACGCGAAAAGCACTTATATACAAAACCCTCCCTATTTTGATAATTTATCGACTAAGAACAATGGAAGCAACATAGTTGATATAAAGAATGCGCAAATACTAGCGATGTTTGGCGATAGCGTCACTACCGACCACATTTCCCCTGCTGGAAATATTGCCTCAAATAGTCCTGCAGGCATATATTTAAAAGGTCTTGGAGTTGAACCGCAAGATTTCAATTCATATGGATCTCGCCGCGGTAACCACAACGTAATGATGCGTGGAACCTTTGCTAATATCAGAATAAGAAATAAAATGGTGAGCGCTGAGGGTGGCTATACAAAACATATTCCTTCTCAAGAAACTATGTCAATTTTTGATGCAGCAATGCAATATAAAAGAGAAGCTGTTCCATTAGTTGTCATTGCAGGAAAAGAATATGGTACAGGTTCAAGTAGGGATTGGGCAGCAAAGGGTACTGCATTACTGGGAATTAAAGCTGTGATTGCAGAAAGTTTTGAACGCATACATAGGTCCAACTTGGTCGGCATGGGTGTTCTTCCACTTATATTCCAAAATGGAATAACCGGAAAGATATTTGATGGTAGTGAGATAATAAGCATAAAAGGTGAAATAGTATCAAATGGAAATCTAGAATGTATCATTAAAAGACAGGATAATTCAAAGCAATCAATACAACTCAAATGCTGTGTACAAACCGCAACTGAGATTAAATACTTAATGAGTGGTGGAGTGTTAAGCTACATACTTCTTTCGACTTAGTAAAAGTAAGTACTAGACTTCTTTTAGCTCCAGCCCTGGTCCTTTTAAATAATGATTTGTTCTATGCGAAGTTATGATATAATTTTACCTTACATATAGTAAAGGTGTTTTATAGATAATTATGATTAGCTCTATACAAGAACCTAATGAACTCAGAAAACGTTTACAAGGATTTTATCGTACTGATGAAAAAAGCTGTGTACGTTATCTTGTAGAAAAAGTAGAACTTTCGGTTGATTCGAAAAACAGAATTTACAATATTGCAAAACAAGTTATTGAAAAAATCAAACACAATAAATTAAGTATTGTAGATTCCTTTATGCAGCAATATTCGCTTTCCAATGATGAAGGAATAGCATTGATGTGCCTTGCTGAATCGCTACTTAGAATACCAGATGATTACACAATAGACGAATTGATCAAAGATAAAATTACCAACCAAGAATGGAATAAACACTTGGGGCGTTCCTCTTCATTGTTTGTTAATGCTTCCACATGGAGCTTGATGATAGGTAGCAGTATATTGAGAGATAATGAAGGCGATTCGAAGTTCTATTACGCAATTTCTAAGTTACTTAAGAATTTAGGAGAACCGATCATTCGCAAAGCAGTAAAACAAGCAATGTCTATGCTTGGTAATCATTTTGTTGTTGGAGAAACCATAGAAGAAGCTTTAAGATATGCAAAACTAGATGACAATAGTAAGTTTTTATACTCTTTTGATATGCTTGGCGAAGCTGCTCACACAGCTGAAGATGCAGAAGAGTGTTTTGATTCATACATGCACTCAATAAAAGCTATAGGTGCAACTACTGAAGTGAATGATTGTTTTAAATCCCATGGAATTTCAATAAAACTTTCTGCTTTGCACCCACGTTATGAATTTGGTCAATTTGACCGAATTGCTGGTGAGATATTTACTAGGGTTTTAGAGCTCTGTCGTGAAGCAAAAAAATACAACATTTCACTATGCATAGATGCAGAAGAATCAGAAAGACTTGAGATGTCATTAGTTTTATTCGAGCAACTGCGTCTTGATGAGTCACTTTCTCAGTGGGGAGGGCTTGGCTTGGCTGTACAAGCATATCAAAAACGTGCTTTATCTGTGCTTGATTTTGTTGAGGATGTTGCTATCCGATCAAAGCATAAAATTATGGTAAGGCTTGTGAAAGGTGCATATTGGGACTCAGAAATCAAGTGTGCACAAGAGCTAGGGTTAAGTGGTTATTCAATATTTACAAGAAAAAGCTATACTGATGTATGCTACCTTGCGTGTGCACAGAAGCTTTTAAGCAAAGTAAATCACTTTTACCCATGCTTTGGAACTCATAATGCCTATACTTTTGCTACTATAATAGAGCTTGCTGACAAAGATCATCCTGGATTTGAGTTTCAGCGTTTACACGGAATGGGTGAGGATTTATATGATTATGCAATGTCAGAACTTGCAACAAGCATCAGCTGTCGTATATATGCACCAGTTGGTAAACGTAGTGATTTATTACCATATCTTGTTAAGCGTCTTCTTGAAAATGGAGCTAATAGTTCGTTCGTCAATAAAATAAATGATCCTAACGTTAAAATTGAAGAATTAGTCTCGGATCCATTAGAAAAAGCTAAAAGTTTAGAATATGAACCTCATCAAAACGTTCCATTGCCACAAGATATTTTTGGAGAGGAAAGAAAAAACTCCTTGGGGATGGATATTAGTGATTCAATTACAGTTTCGCAATTTGCAAATGATATAAAAAAATTTAGTGAAAAGAAATGGCAAGTTGGGCCAATAATTGATGGAAAGGCACTACTTGATAGTGCTGAATTTATCGAAGTAGTGAATCCTGCGCATTTGGAAAATGTAATTGGAGAAGTGTCAAGTACAACAAGCGCTCAGGCTTTAAATGCTCTTGAAATAGCACATAGTGCTTTTACTAAGTGGCAGAATATTTCAGCAGAAGAGCGCGCTAAATGCCTTGAAAAAGCTGCAGATTTGCTTGAGGAAAGGATGAAAGAGTTGGTTTACATTCTGATCTTGGAAGCAGGAAAAATTTTATCCGATGCAATAGCAGAAGTAAGAGAGGCAATCGACTTTTTGCGCTATTATGCAATGATAGCAAAAAACGAACTGAATGACTGGAAAAAATTGCCAGGTCCAACAGGTGAAGATAACTTCATCTTTTTTGAGGGCAGAGGAGTTTTCTTATGCATATCACCGTGGAATTTTCCACTTGCTATCTTCATTGGGCAGGTTTCAGCTGCACTTGTAGCAGGTAATGCAGTGCTGGCAAAACCGGCAGAGCAAACGCCGATTATTGCCTATGAAGCCGTTAAGATACTACACGAAGCTGGAATACCAAAAAATGTATTACATCTTGTTCCAGGAGATGGTCGATATTTAGGTAAAATATTAGTGCCAGATAATAGAATTTCCGGTGTAGCTTTTACCGGCTCAACACAGACCGCTCAAATAATTAATAGAATGCTTGCCAGCAGAGATGGTCCTATTGTGCCACTTATCGCTGAAACTGGTGGATTAAATGCTATGATTGTTGATAGTTCTGCTCTTTTAGAGCAGGTAACTAAGGATGTTTTAATTTCTGCATTTCGCAGTGGCGGTCAACGTTGTTCTGCTCTCAGAGTGCTATTTATTCAAGAAGATATAGCAGAAAAACAGATAAAAATGATATACAATGCAGCTCAAGAACTAAAGATAGGTGACCCAATACAACTGAGCACAGATATTGGTCCAATAATTGACAAAGCATCTATTGATATGCTCACTAAACATACGGAAAAAATATCAAGGGATGAAGATTCAAACCTTTTATCCAAGGTACCCATGGATACAAATTCTTATAATGGTTATTTCTTTCCTCCGTACATTTATGAGATACAAAAAATTTCGCAATTAAAGCAAGAAGTGTTTGGGCCTATTTTACATATCATACGTTTTAATAAGTCGCAGTTAAATGAAGTTATAAGTGATATAAACAATATAGGATATGGACTTACGTTTTCTTTGCAAAGCCGTGTACAAAGTAAGATCGATTTAATAAGCAAGAAAATATCAGTTGGAAATGTATACATCAATCGCAATCAAATAGGTGCAGCAGTTGGAATGCAACCATTTGGCGGTAGAGGACTGTCGGGTACCGGACCAAAAGCTGGTGGTCCTAATTATCTGCAACGTTTTTCTATAGAAAAGGTTGTAAGTGTCAACACTACAGCATGTGGCGGTAACATTACACTTGCGTGTTTGGATTGATTTGCAATTTCTAAATTGGAAGTCCGTGCAGTTGTGTATGCAGTACTAAAACCTAAAACTCATACACTGAAAGGATAGTTGTGATTCTAAGGAGGCTTCAAAGAAAGTCTTGTCTTTAATAAAAGAAAAAGGTTGCTATAATTCTGATAAAAGCACTATAAACAAAATGAATGTAAAAAATATCTTATTAGCGTTTTTAGTACAATTTATATTCGATTTGTCATTATTTGCGGCTGATCCTATTTTGCTTAATTGTATTGAAACTCCAGGGATTTATGATCTTGAAACAAGGCCAAAAAGCTTTAACTCTTCAAATAATTTAAGAAGAAAACCTGGCTCTCCAAATAATGCAGCAGGAGAATTAATAAATGTAGTTGGTAGAGTTACTGATGTAAATTGCTTACCGATACAAAATGCTGTGGTTTCTATATGGCACGCAGACTCACTTGGCATGAGCTATTATGATGAAAATGTGGAGCTTGATCCAAATTTTGCTGGATCAGGAAGATTTGTAGTAAACAACCTTGGCTATTATAATTTTATTACAATAATACCAGGTAAAATTGGTGATAGGGCTCCACACATCAACTTTTTGGTCCAACATCCAGATTTTCCAGAATTCACAACACAAATGTTTTTTGCTGATCATAATTGCGATAACTGTGATGATCTTCTTCTTGGTAATCTTATTGAGAGTGGACTTACAAGCCTTCTGATAGCACCATTTACTTATAACAATCAGGCCATGAAGACCTACACATTTAATATAACCCTAGGTGGGCATAACAAATTTTCTGATAAAAGATAAAGCCCTTGCATATCAGGGGAGTTCATAGTAGTCTTAAGCGCTATTGTACTTAAAATGTATATGAAAAATATCTTACTAATGTTTTTACTATGTTTTATGTGCAGCTTACAATTATTTGCAACGGAGATGTCAACGATGAAGATAACAATTTCTAAAGCTTTACCCGATTTTGAGACGCTAGTGGTAGGTTTGTTTGAGGGTGATAAGCTCATAACTAATGTTCTACAAGATAAGCAAGCTATAGATAACATCAAGAAATTTAGTGGTTTTAATGGAGGTTTTGGTGAATTTTTCTCCGTTACTTCATCAGAGGGAAAAAATATTATAGTTGCTGGTCTTGGAATGAGAGATGAATGGGATGAAAGCAAAGGATTAAATATTGGTGGTAAAATATATTGTGAGCTAAGCAGATTAAGAATCAAGCGAGCAGCTATTTCAATCGAGGGCAGTACAGCAAATGTTGCATATGGAGCATTTCTGCGCAGTTTCAAGTTTAATAAGTATAAAACTAAAAAGGATGAAAAAATTACAGAAGTAGAGGAAATTACATTATTAGTAAAAGATGAACAGTTAAGTAGCATTGAAAAATCATTTGAGCGTTTAAAACACGAAGGTGAAGGTATCTTTCTTGCACGTGCTTTTACTACTGAGCCACCTAATATTTTATATCCAGAGTCTTACGCTAATCGTATAAAAGCTGAACTTACTAAACTTGGTCTTGAGGTTGAAGTGCTTGATAAAAAGCAAATGGAAGAGAAAAAAATGGGAGCCCTGCTTGGAGTAGCACAAGGAAGTAGTAAAGAGCCAAAGTTAGTGGTGATAAAATGGAATGGGGCTTCTCAAGAACAAAAACCAATAGCTTTTATAGGCAAGGGTATAACGTTTGACACTGGTGGAGTGTCACTTAAACCCTCACGCGGTATGGAGTCAATGAAATATGACATGGCAGGTTCTGCTACTGTAGTTGGAGTGATGCGTACTCTAGCTGGGCGAAAAGCAAAAGTAAATGCAATTGGTGTGGTTGCACTTGCAGAAAATGCAGTGGATGGTAATGCTCAAAGACCGAGCGATGTAGTCACTTCAATGTCTGGACAAACAATAGAAATATTAAATACCGATGCAGAGGGAAGACTAATACTTGCGGATGCTTTATGGTATACACAAGATAGATTTGCACCGAAATTTATGATCGACCTTGCAACTTTAACTGGTGCTATAGTGGTTGCACTGGGAAATAATGAATATGCTGGTCTTTTTTCAAATAACGATGAATTAGCGAATCATCTGATTGATGCGGGAAATGAAGTAAATGAGAAATTATGGCGCTTTCCTATGAATGAAACTTATAACAAAATTATTGATTCGCCGATTGCTGATGTGCAAAATATAGCTCCTGCAGGTTCTGGTGGAGATAGTATAATGGCTGCACAGTTTCTACAGCGTTTTGTAAACGACACTTGTTGGGCACATTTAGACATTGCAGGCACTGCTTGGCACGAAAAAGGCACTGATATTTCTCCAAGAGGGGCAGTAGGTTTCGGTGTAAGGTTGCTAAATAAGTTGGTTGAGAAGTACTATGAGATTAATAATTAAGGATCTTTGTATTGAGTTTATAGCTTAATTTACGACTACATGAATGTCTATTTATAAGACGTAGAAAATGATATCATCAAAGTAACTTACATTTTCTTTTTTGGGGATTCTAAAGTTACACACTTGAGCAGCATCAAGAGAAAGTATTTTGTTCAAATGATGATTGTAATGATGGACTATTAAAACTTTAAAGCTATTTGGTATTGACGGTATATACTTAAGTGTTAGAATAAAATAGGAAGTTTTTAGGAGTTTATATGGCAGCAGGCGGAAAAGCGAAAACAGCTAGTAAAAATAACCCTACTCAGCGTAAGAAAGCAGAACAAAAAATGTATAAGGATAAACCGGTAAAGCCGGTTAGATATATAGACCGTGATTCACGTATGAACTATATGTCTGCTCAATACGATAACGGCAATCTAGTTGAAGATGAGGTAAGCGGCAATCCTATAAAGTGGGAAGCTGTATAGTAGCTGTGGTTAAAGTTACTATTAATTCTAAGGAATGTGAAGTAGAGCATGGGCTCACTATAATTCAAGCTTGTGAAGTTGTGGGCGTTGAAGTTCCACGGTTTTGTTATCATGAGCGTTTAGCAATTGCTGGTAACTGCAGAATGTGTTTGGTTGAAGTTGAGGGTGGCCCTCCAAAACCAGTAGCCTCTTGTGCAATGCCAGTTGCAGAAGGGATGGTTATTCACACTGATACCCCTAAGGTTAAAAAAGCACGTGAAGGTGTGCTTGAGTTTTTGCTAATTAACCACCCGCTTGATTGCCCAATTTGCGATCAAGGTGGTGAATGCAATTTGCAAGATATCACGATGGCTTATGGTAAAGGAATCAGCAGACTTGATGAATATAAGAGGGCTGTGCCAAAAAAACATTTTGGTCCGCTGATTGAAACTGCAATGAACAGGTGTATTCATTGCACTCGGTGTGTTAGATTTTTGTCTGATGTTGCAGGTACAAATGAACTTGGAGGAATTGGAAGGGGAGAAAATATAGAGATTAGTACTTACATAAAAAGGCATATTAGCTCTGAATTATCTGGGAATATTATAGATCTTTGCCCGGTGGGAGCTTTAACTTCAAAGCCCTATTCTTTTACAGCACGTCCATGGGAGCTATCACATTGTGAAACTATAGATGTGCTAGATGCTGTGGGAAGTAATATTAGAGTTGATTGTCGTGGTCCTGAAGTTATGCGAATATTGCCAAGACTCAATGAAGAAGTGAACGAAGAATGGATATCAGACAAAACTCGTTTTGCTTACGATGGACTCAAAGTACAACGCCTCGATCGACCTTATATAAAAAAAGAGGGCAAATTAATTCCAGTTGATTGGAATGAAGCATTGGCTTTTGCTGCAAAGAAACTAAAGAGTGCGAAATCAAACAAAATAGCTGCAATTGCAGGTGATTTAGCAGATTGTGAGTCTATGCTTCTACTCAAAGAAGTGATGCAGAAGCTTGATTCGGGGAATATAGACTGCAGGCAAGATGGTGCAAATCTTATATCAAGTAATCGTGGATCTTATGTGTTCAATACCACTATTCAGGGTATAGAAAGTGCAGATTTATGCTTGCTAATCAATACGAATCCAAGGATAGAAGCACCAATCATTAATGCAAGATTGAGAAAGAGATATTTACAAGGCAATTTTCCTATTGCAAGCATTGGCCCTAACGTTGAGTATTTATACCATGTTGAGAGGTTAGGCAATAACCCAAATATCTTAGACGAAATAGCAAAAGGAAATCATAAATTTTGCAAGCTGCTGAGTGTTGCCTCAAATCCTATGCTCATCATCGGTCAAGATGCATTAGTAAGAGATGATTCTGAATCAATTTTAGCGCTAACTGGCAAAATTGCAGAAAAATTTAACATGATCAGAGATAACTGGAATGGCTTTAACGTACTGCATAAGGCTGCAGCAAGAGTTGGTGGACTCGATATTGGATTTGTTCCTAAAAAAGATGGAAAAGATGTTAGTCAAATACTAAAGCAAGCAGAAAGTGGCGAGGTGGAAGTTGTTTATCTTCTTGGTGCAGATGAAATTGATACATCAAAATTAGAAAATACATTTGTAATTTATCAAGGCCACCATGGTGATAGGGGAGCGCATATAGCAGATGTCATTCTACCTGGAGCTGCATACACAGAAAAATATGCAACTTATGTAAATACTGAAGGGCGAGTACAGAGAACAAATTTAGCTGTTTTTCCTCCTGGTGAAGCAAAGGAAGATTGGTTGATTATTAAAAATTTATCCCAATATTTGAGCCTTTCCTTGTTATATGATAGTTTATTTGATGTGAGAAAAAAATTAGATACTATCGGTCCACAGTTTAGAAGTGTTGATCAAGTGGTAAAAAATACATGGGTACCAATCAGCAATGGTAAAATAAATTTAAGTAATACGCCTTTTACTTTAAAGGAGTGTAATTTTTATATGACAGACTCAATAGGTCGCGCTTCAAAAATAATGGCAGATTGTACTAAGGATTTTTATGAACACTCTACTTAATATTTTATTTATTCTAACACCATTATTACTAATAACTCTGGTATATTTTCAACGAAAATTAAACTCTATATTTTTGTGTAAAGAACAAAATACATTAGAAAAACAGTTCGTTTATAAGCTAGTTGATTTTATCAATGATATTATTGCACTATTTACGGAAGGATATGTATGGATGGCAATAACATTTATTATAGTTACCGAGGGAAGAGGGAATTATTTGCCTCTCACAATGATCTTAATTATGATGTCACTAGTGTCATTCATATGCATATCATTTTACTATTCTATTAAGCTAAATGCTGTACAGAAAAGTGTTGTCCTATTGATTTCAATAGGGACGTTGTCTTTTGTGTCTAGAGCATTTGCTGTATTTTTTATTGCCACAATTATGAACTATTTTTTTGATTTAGGGTTGCATGTACTTGATATTTGATATTCTTTTTCTTCTTATTCCACTTTTGCTTTCAGTAGCATATTTAGTGTACTTTGAGCGTAAAGTTATTGGTGCAATTCAACTAAGGCATGGTCCAAGTGTAGTAGGGCCATTTGGGCTACTACAGCCATTTGCAGATGCTATCAAATTGATAATTAAAGAGCCGATAATACCATTTAGAGCAAACACCATACTGTTTATTATGGCTCCAATGCTCACCTTTATTTTAGCATTAATTTCCTGGGCAGTTATACCATTTGGAGCTGAAATAATTACAGAAAATGGACAGCAGGTAATAATCCCTAAGGTAATATCAAATGTTAATGTTGGAGTGCTTTATGTGCTAGCTATATCCTCTTTGGGAATATATGGCATTATTATTGCAGGCTGGTCTAGTAATTCTAATTATGCATTTCTTGGCGCTATAAGGTCAGCTGCTCAAATGATTTCATATGAAGTTTCAATAGGTCTAATAGTTGCTACAGTTGTTATTACAACTGGCACATTAAATCTTGGAGAGATGGTGGTAGCGAAACATAATATGCCATTTTGGATTGATTTATTACTAATGCCTATAGGAATAATATTTTTTATTTCTTTGCTTGCCGAAACTAATCGTCACCCATTTGACTTACCAGAAGCTGAAGCAGAGCTCGTCTCTGGGTATAACGTCGAGTATTCATCAATGCCTTTTGCTCTCTTTTTCTTGGGAGAATATGCAAATATGATTTTAGCAAGCGCTATGATGACAATATTCTTTCTAGGAGGGTGGTATCCTCCATTAGAGCTTAGTTTGCTGTATAAAATTCCTAGTTTAATCTGGTTTGTTTTGAAGATAGTTGTACTTTTGTTTATATTTGTTTGGATTAGAGCTACAATACCTCGTTATCGTTATGATCAATTAATGCGTCTTGGTTGGAAAGTATTTTTGCCAATATCGGTACTTTGGGTAATACTCATTTCAGGAGTGTTGCTTTTTACTGGGAATTTGCCTGGATCCAATGTTTAATTTCCCAAATACAAGGTTAAGGCGTAGGCGCTCAGGCAAGTGGATTCGCAATTTAACAAGTGAAAGCACTTTATCAGTAAATGATTTGATTTTTCCCTTATTTGTTCATGACGGAGAAGAAACAATTGAGCCAATTTCTGGCTTACCTGATATCAAATGTTATTCAATAGATGGATTAATTTCTATAATTCAGAAAGCTAAGGACTCGGGGATTAATGCTGTTGCAATTTTTCCTGTAGTTGATAGTAAACTAAAATCTGAAAACGCCGAGGAAGCGTACAATCCTGACAATTTAATCTGTAAAGCAATTTGTGCTGTAAAATCAAATGTACTGGATATTGGCATTATTGCAGACATTGCACTAGACCCATACACTACTCACGGTCATGATGGCATTTTAAAAAGCAGTAGGATAGATGTAGAAAATGACGAGACTGTGTCAGCATTATGTAAGCAAGCACTTGTTTTAGCAAAAGCAGGATGCGATATAGTTGCTCCTTCTGATATGATGGATGGCAGGATAGGAAAAATAAGAAAAACATTGGATGATAATAACTTTCAGAATGTGTCAATATTGTCCTATGCAGTAAAGTACTGTTCTAGCTTCTATGCGCCGTTCAGGCAAGTTGTCGGTTCGTGCGCATCATCAAATTTCATCGACAAAAGTGGTTATCAAATGGATTATAGAAATGCACGTGAAGCAATCTGCGAAATCGAAATGGATATAGATGAAGGTGCAGATTTTATTATGATAAAGCCGGGTATGCCATACTTAGATGTAATAAAAACAGCAAGTGAAAAGTTTAATTTTCCGATTTTTGCTTACCAAGTAAGCGGTGAATACGCAATGATAAAAGCTGCAGCAAATAATGGCTGGCTGGATTATAACAGAGTGATTTATGAGTCCTTAATTGGTTTTAAACGTGCAGGTGCAAGTGCAATATTTACCTATGCTGCACTTGATGTTGCAAAAATTTGGTATCTACTTAGCAGTGTGGAACATCTAAGTAGGTAGCTGGCCGAAGTGACTTGACAAACCTTCCCACTTTCCTTATCATATCAATAAAAGTATTTATCCTTGTTTTTAATCTCTGCAGATTTAACAACAAAAATTCAGTAAAAAACTCAGGTATTTATTGGCAAATTACATAAAATTATAGCGGCTGCATGTCTTTTTTATTTTTTCTACGTTCAGCCAAATCGCGCTTAAAATAAGCGTTAGCACATTATTACAACGCCAATTTAAATTATAAAACTCGCTATAAGGTGGTTCTTTTGCCTTTTTTTATTTAGTAAATTTTTTAATATTTTGAATTAGCTATACATACTGACATCATATCACAGTGCGTGACACTGTGATCCAGAAAAACTAACCGCAAATTGAATCATAATAAAGACTAGATTCCAGCGTCATGAGCTGGAATGACATCAACTTTTGAATTCCAGTTATGCAAGAGATCTAATGACGCAAAGGGGCTACTTGAATGACAGGAAAAGGAGCACTGGGATAGAGGCACTAATATGAAAAAAGAAGGGATAACGGTTATTGGTAAATTTAGATCGTTTTTAACTATTTGCCTTTTTTCTATGCAAGAAGTGTATTGATAAGTCCATTACAATTCAGTATTGTGAAAAATATAAGTCAAGTATTAGTTAGGACATGGGGATTTTTTTTCAATTTTTGGGTAAGGTGCTAGGCAAGGTTTTTCCTGCCAAAATAGTAAGCTCTTTTTTAGGAGTAGGATATTTACCGGGTTGGCAGCATTATTGGTCTTCTTTTCTAATATTATTTATTACCGACATTATATTAATGCTTACATACGGAGGTGATTTTATACTATATAAAATGCCGAATTCAGGCATAGTTGTAGCTGCTATTTTTACCAAGCTAGCAATAGTTATGTTAGTGCTGCAATTAGTTGGCATATCTATTTTTCATACTCAAGATCCTTCAGCCAGCAGTGATGAGAATATAGTAATACAAATAGCATCAGGACAGGTGATGACTGTTGCGTTTTCGATGCCGGCAATAATGTCAATTTATTATATTGTAAGTAAATTCTATTTAAGTATATGCAAGGCAATACTTCAATGTCCATTTTGGTTTAATGATCTTATGCATTTGTTCTTTTTCTTTATAATACCTTATTTATTTTTTAATATTGTAGAAGTAATAAAACCATGGCCGATAAGTACGATACAGCTTAGTTATAACAATGCAATATCAATCACATTTGAAGGGATTTTTCATGTGTTTTATGCAGTGATTTTATTGTACTTGACTGCATTTATATTCTGCGATCTGACTATGCATGATGCGATTGTTTTAAACAAAAGCATATTTGAGTATGTAAAAGAAAGTTCAATAGCCTTGAGTGACTATTTTCATGGCACTATTAAAAAAATAAGTATAGAATAGTACTTATTTGCTTATGTATTCAGTTTAAAAGATATACAGTTTGCGTGAATCTACAGGATATAATAAAGGGATTACAAGATTTTTGGGCAGATGAAGGGTGTACTATACTTCATCCATATACGTCTGAAGTTGGAGCTGGAACACTACATCCCGCAACAATCATGTCAGCGATTGACGAAAAATCAACAAAAATTGCGTATCTACAACCAGTAATCAGACCTGCAGACGGACGCTATGGCGACAACCCTAATCGTTTATATCAGCATCATCAATACCAAGTTATAATAAAACCATCTGGCAGCAATTTGCAAGATATTTACTTAAATAGCTTAAAAGCTCTTGGTGTATCGACAAAAGAATATGATATTAAGTTTATTGAAGATGATTGGGAAAACCCAAGTGTTGGTGCATCCGGTCTTGGTTGGGAGGTTACATGCAACGGAATGGAAGTAACACAACTTACTTATATACAGCAAGTGGGAGGTATTGACTGCAGAATAATTCCTGGTGAAGTAGCATATGGGTTAGAGCGTTTAGCAATGTGCATACAGGGTGTAGATAATGTTTACGACATAATGTGGAACGGTAGCGGTGCAATTTATGGAGATATTTTTAAACAAAGAGAGCGAGAGTTTTCTTACCTGGCACTTGATTATTATGATACTAAAGTAGTACAACAGCAGTTTGAGGATACAGAAAAACTGTGTAAATTCCTTGTTGAAAAAGAATTGCCGATAGCAGCTTATGACCAATGTATTAAAACGAGCCATCTACTTAATCTACTTGATGCAAGAGGTGTGCTTGGTGTGAATGAACGTACAGCCTATATTGGTAGAGTGAGAGAGTTAACAAAAAAATGCTGTGAATTATATAGAGCAAAGTAGAATATGTTGTCACAATTATTGTTTGAATGTCTTTCAGAAGAAATTCCATCAAGAATGCAGAATTCATCTGCAGCTCAGGTTAAGAGCTATATCACTAATGCTTTTAGTAAAAATAATGT
The DNA here is from genome assembly GCF_006334525.1 of Wolbachia endosymbiont of Leptopilina clavipes. NCBI lineage: Bacteria > Pseudomonadati > Pseudomonadota > Alphaproteobacteria > Rickettsiales > Anaplasmataceae > Wolbachia > Wolbachia endosymbiont of Leptopilina clavipes. The sequence continues at coordinate 85,539 of NZ_QJHA01000026.1, read as the reverse complement.
GAAATTTGCATCTATAGAAGTTTATGTGACTGCACGTCGCATTGCTCTTTTTATTGATGGCATAAGTGCTTTGGAGCTAAAAGATTCTAACAATGAGATTAAAGGACCAAGAGTTAATGCACCGAAAAGTGCTATCGAAGGTTTTTTGAGAAAAAATCGGAAAGGTGAAGAAGATTTACTCATTCGCAAAGTAAACGATGAAGATTTTTACTTCATTAAGAGAGAAAGCTGCTTATTTAACATCAACGGGTTTCTCAAAAATCAACTGGAGGAAATGCTAAAAAACTTTTCTTGGCCAAAGAGTATGAGATGGAGTGAAAGAAAAGAGAGATGGGTTAGGCCAATTAAAAATATTCTATGTATTTTAAATGACGAAATAATACCTATATCTTTTGCAGGGGTTACAGCATGGAACGTGACGTATGGTCATAGGTTTCTTTCAGGTGATGCAGTACTTACTGTTAAAACACCCAAAGACTATTTTGAATTGTTAGAAAAAAATAATGTCATTCTCCAGTTGGACAAAAGAAAGCAATTTATACTAGATCAGATTAATAAGTTTACAAAAGAGGAGAACTTACAACTTGAAAAAAATGATTATTTACTTAATGAATTGGCAGGGCTTATAGAGTGGCCAATAGTATTATTTGGTAAAGTAAAATCATCAGAATTACCGAAGAAAGTAATACTTAGTATAATTAATACGCAGCAAAAGTATCTTGCTTTAAGTGATGGACAGAAAATATCACATTTTGTTACTGTTGTAAATGTTAACAACAATGAAGTTGTCAAAGGCCATGAAAGAATATTAGAAGCACGTCTTGCTGATGCCCAGTTTTTGATATCTCAAGACAAGAAGGAAAACCTAGATTACTATGTCAAAAAATTGAGCTCTATTTCATTTCATGCTTCGCTCGGTAGCGTAGAAGAAAAAGTGAAGCGTATTATCGCTCTTTCAAAGTATATAGCGATATTTATTCCACATGCTTCATTAATTAAAGTTGAACGTGCTGCATATTTAGCAAAGGCAGATCTTGCAACGTTGATAGTGAAAGAATTTCCGGGATTGCAAGGAGTAATGAGTGGATACTACGCTTCTTATTTTCAAGAGGATAAAGAAGTAGTGGAAGCTATAACTGAGCACTATAAGCCAATTGGATCGGACCAAGAATGCCCTAAATCTCCTACTGCGATTGCTGTAGCTATTGCAGACAAAATGGATAGTTTGGTTGGCTTAATTGCAGCAGGTGAGAAAATCTCTGGTTCGTATGATCAGTTTGGTTTGCGGAGAATGACAATTGGTATAATTAGAACAATACTTGAAAATAATTTGCATATTCCAATTAGATTGCTGATAGATAAGTCAGTATCTTTATGTTCAAGGCTTCTATTGAATAAAAATATAACTCCAGTTGATAAGCCAAGTGAAAAACAAATTTTAGAACTAGTATTTAAATTCTGCTTAGAAAGGTTCAAGATTATTTTAAAAAATAGAAATATAAGGCAAGATGTTGTAGATTCAATACTATATAAAGTCGATATTAATGATCTGCTGAAAGCGGAAAAGCAAACTGTGATATTGGATCGTTATCTTAGTACAAAAGAAGGTGAACAGGTTCTAAGCACTTATAAAAGAGCCAGTAACATGATGAGCAAAGTGAGAAAAAGTGATGGCACTACTTATAATGCATCTTACAGTAAGAAGTTTTTGATTGAAGATGAGGAGATTGCGCTATCAAATTGTGCTATAGCTGCTTGTAAAAACATCAAACAAGCGATAGAAAATAACGACTTTAATACAGCGCTTGATGAACTTGCTCGTTTTGCTCCGTTTATCAATCAATTTATGGACAGTGTAAAGATTAACTGTGATTCTAATGAGCTTAGAATAAACAGGTTATCTTTGCTTGCAAATGTTGTTTCTACCTTTCATTTAGTAGCAGAGTTTAACCTTATACAGGTTAAACAATTGATAAATGCTCAGGCAATATAAGGAACAAATCAAATCATCTCCACAATCCTGTGGCGTTTATAAGATGATTGGAGATAAGAGTAAGGTTTTATACATTGGTAAAGCAAAAAACTTGAAGTCGAGATTATCCGACTACCTTCAATTCGAAAACCTTTCTGAACGAATCAGAGTAATGATCTCACAGGTTATTAAGGTTGAAATATTCATCACTGAGAATGAAATCGAAGCATTGCTTCTTGAAGCACAGTTAATAAAATCGTTAAAACCATCTTATAATATTTTGCTTAGGGATGGAAAATCTTATCCTTATATAACAATTTCTAAGCATGATTATCCAAGAATAGCGAAATATAGAGGTAAGTTTAAGAAGAATGAGTTTCATTACTACGGCCCTTTTCCATCTGCTGCTGCTGTTAAGAACACTATATTATCATTGCAAAAAGCTTTTCTCTTAAGAGTATGTTCAGATCAATATTTCTCTTCAACAAAAAGACCATGTCTTGAGTATCAAGTTAAGCGCTGTTCAGCACCATGCGTAGATAAAATTACAAAAGATGATTACTGCAAATCAGTAAAACAAGCACAAGATACTCTGCTAGGAAGGAATAAAGAAGTGCAAAGACAGCTATTTTCTACAATGGAAAAGTGCAGTAGGGAAATGAACTACGAGCTTGCTGCTGTCTATAGGGATCGATTGAAATTTCTTCAGCAAATTCAAATGCAGCCAATGGATTTTTCTTTTGAAGAAGATGCAGATTTCTTCAGCATTGTACGTGAGGCAGACTTAGCATGCATTGGTGTACTATCTTTCAGAGATAAATGTAACTATGGAAGCATTCCTTACTTCATTGAGAATTGTAGTGATCATCCAAATGATGAAATTTTATCCACCTTTTTGGTCAATTTGTATAATCCAGTTAATACACCACCAGCGCAAATTTACGTTCCCGATTTTATTAAGGATAAGGAAATTATAGAACAAGCACTTTATGCTCTTACTCAAAAATCAATAAAAGTTTTGTATGCGAAAAATAGTAAAGAGCGTGATTTGTTGAATTTTATTTACAATAATTCTAAGCATAGCCTAGAGCAGAAGCTTACTGATTATAGAAATAACCTAGAAAAGCTCGAAGAGCTTAGCAAAATCTTTTTGTTACCAAATATTCCAAAGCGTATCGAAGTTTATGACAATAGCCATATATCTGGAAATCAACAGATTGGTGTGATGGTTGTTGCAGGGCAGGAAGGTTTTTTAAAAAGTGAATACAAAAAATTTACTATAAAAGAAGAAATTTCAGGTGATGACTATAAAATGATGAGAGAAGTGCTGACTAGACGTTTCTCTGGCAATATAAAAGACATCATTCCTGATTTTTTACTGATAGATGGTGGGCCAGGACATGTTTCCATAGTGCAGAATGTGTTGGAGATATTGAATATAAACGTTCCTTTTGCTTGTATGGCAAAAGGTCATGATCGTAACGCAGGAAATGAAAGATTTTATGTGCCGAGCAGAGAAGAATTTACTCTAGCAAGTGACAGCAAGGTCATGCTTTATTTACAATTGCTGCGTAATGAAGCTCACCGTTTTGCAATAACTTCGCACAGAAAAAAACGCGATAAACAGTTTTTTGCTTCACAATTAAGCAAAATATCTGGTGTTGGCAGTAAAAGAAAGAAGGCACTCATGTCTCATTTTGGTTCGGTAGAAAACATAAGCAAAGCTTCTCTAGCTGAAATTCAAAACGTACCTGGAATTAGTAAAGGTTTAGCAGAAATCATTCTTCAACACGTGAATTCTAAGAAAGGTACTCCTAAATAGGTACTCTAAAATTAACCTTTATTTCTTCTTAATAAGACATAAAAAGCTCCTTTGCCACCATGTTTTTTTATGGCTTGCTGATAGTATAAGATCATATTTCGAACTTTTGTATCATTCAACCACTTATTTAAGCTATTCTTTATAGTGTCTATTTTATCTGTACTATTACCATGCCCCGTAATTACCAATAAGCACCTATTCCTTGCTTGATAATTTTTGATAATAAAATCTATCAATTTACAATAAGCATCATCTATACTATAGCCATGCAAATCGAGTTTATCGCTTATAAAATATTTGCCCCTATCGATCTTTAATTTTGTATTGTAGTCAAGACAAAATGATGAATCACCATTATCAGTATTAAGAAAATTTTCTTGTAAGCCAGAGATACCTTTATCAATCATAGATTTTATATTTACTTTGTGATCAACTTTCAAAGTAACTTTTCCACATTCTATTGGCTTAACATTTTTTTGCCAATCTAACTCATCATCTGACATAAATTCATTAATTGAACTGCATAATTTTACAACAATATATAAACACAGTAAAATATTGCTTACTCTATAAAAATCTGATTTTTAATAATGAGATGAAATCATCAAAAGCTAATGAAAACTGTTGGATATATGGAAAGCACACTTGTATTTCAGCATTAAGAAACAAAAATAGGCGGTGTATAGAACTGTTAGTAACAGAAAATTTCTACAGAGAATTTGAGAAAGAAATTAAACAATGTGCAGATAGTAAGGGCATTAAAGCTCGACTGGTAGAGAACAAAATGTTCAATGATGTTTTACCCAAAGGTGTAAATCACCAAGGAATTGCTTTAAAAGTTACTCCTATTTTTCACAGCTTAAATATTGAAGAAATAGCTGAAAGATCAGGTGAAAACTCTACTATAGTCATTTTAGATCAAATTACTGATACACACAATATAGGTTCGATTTTAAGAACCTCAGCTTGTTTCAACATTGATGCATTGGTTTTACCGTATCACCATTCACCAAGCGAAAATGCATCTATCGCAAAAGCAGCAAGTGGAGCACTGGATATTGTCCCTCTAATATACGTTACAAACATAGTAAAGACGATGGAGTCTTTAAAAAAGATAGGCTACTGGTGTTATGGGTTTGATTGCAATGCAAAGGAAAATATAGATGAAATAAAGAATTTTGGGCAAAAAAGAGTAATTGTTTTTGGTTCTGAAGAGAAAGGAATGCGGAGACTAGTTAAAGAAAATTGTGATTATCTTTTAAAAATCCCAATGTCAAACGTAATTAACAGTCTAAATGTTTCAAACGCAGCAGCAATAGGACTATATTCCATCTACATTAAAACAAAAATCACTGCAAATTAGTTGCAATAAAACAAGGATGTCATTCCAGTATGTGATACTGGAATGACAACAGTGAATGACATCTTGCGATGTCATTCACTAGCACTTACATTACCAATCCCAAGAAAGAGGTGAACTTGAATCTGTTGGAATCTCGAAGGATGGCTGTGACACTATCTCTTTTATCTCATTTTTAAGCCATTCGCTACCATCTTCTCCAGCTTCTTCAATAGCTTTCTTGAAACTGCTCTCTAGTACAGCTTTAGCAGCTGCAGCTGCCTGAGGAGCACCATTTAGAGTTTTTGCTATTGTAGTTAACTTAATTAACTCAGCGTTTAAGTCAGCAGGTATCTTATCAGTCTTAGTTTGTATTGCAGTAACCTTATTTCCTAAATTAGCAGCATTTGTAGCAGTTTCTATAGAAGTTACTTTAGCTGTTAAGTCAGCTGGAATAGTATCAGTTTTAGCCTTTATAGCAATGACATCAGCTCCTAAGGTATCTGTAATCTTATCAGTCTTAGCCTTTATTCCTGATATCAGATCTGTTCCGACTTGAGTTTTTATGGTAACTAAGTCAGCGCTTAAGTCAGCTGGAATAGAATCAGTCTTAGTTTTTATTGCACCTACGTTAGTTCCAATACCTAATAATGTAGCAATTGCACCTCCAGTCATGAAGTTTGTTGCTGTAGCACTGTAATCTATTTCAGCAGCACCATTAGGTTCATACCTAAAAGTGTTGAAAACACTAGTATTATCTACACCAAAGGTATACTTATTCTGTGCAGCATCTTCATAAATTATGCTTTTAATGGTAGGGGATACTATATTTGCTCCAGCACTGTCTTTAAAAGTTAAACTAGCCATATCACTTTCCGTTAATTATAAAAACCATAATGTGCATGAAAATAATATAAATTCCGTAAATACTAGATTTTGCATAAAATTCCCTTTAGGCTTTTCGCTTCAGAATTCTTCTCTTGTGATCTAAGTATGTAGCAGACGATGTCATCCTAGTAGCCCCTTTGGTGTCATTACAGTGCTTGACACTGGAATCCATTTTTCCATCATAAGAAACGTTGATTACTTTTATACTAGCAAATTTAACTGGATGCCAGTGTCTGGGCATTGGAATAACAAAAAGAGGGCAGGGCCCTCCTTGTATATTAGATATAGGCTGAGTTATGATCGTGATAAACGTGATCGCTTGCGCAGTCGAACATTTTCACAAAACCATTCTCTAGATAGAGATTATATTCATGATGTTGATCTAATAACTCAAAGTTATCTTGTGTTTCTAAGCTGAAGTGACTTGAATCTGATAGCAATTCGTAATTTGGATTATCTATTTTACTAATGCTGCTTATTACTTTGCCATTACCATTTGATATAGCCAAACTATAACTATCACCATCCTTCATTATTTTGATGGATACCTTATCTTCAGGTAACACTATAAGCTTTTTCGTGTCACTATCGTGAATTAGAAATTTGCCATCTTTAAAGTAATACTTGTCTTCCGGCAAAGCACCAATCTTATAATCCGATGTATGCAGTTTGTTCCAAAAATCTAACACAGATTGCTTATCTGCTCCTTCTGCTCTATTATACAAGGCTTTCACATCATTATAATCTATGATTACATTTGCCTTATGCTTTCCTTCTACATCTCGATCATAGCTCTTTTCTATTTTCAAGATTGTGTCTTTCAACACTACCTGCTCTTTCTCCTCCACTGAAGCTGACCTTTTTGCCCTTGTTGGAATTTGTGGTTGATCAGACTGTATTTCACTATTGTCGTTTGATACAGTTCTCTCTTCAGCAACAACATTAGTAGTACTATGAACTTCTGTCTTAGTTTCACTTACTTGCCCTTTTGGACTTTCGGTTTGTTTCTCTTTTGTGAATATTCTCTGATAGTCCGTGTAGCCTCTGTTAGTATCGCCGATATCGCCACTGCCTTGATCGAAAGTTATTTTTTTGCTTCCATTTCCCATATTCTCAATTTCAACTTGAGGAGAAACAGATGCGAGGAAATCATTATAGCTGTAGTTATAATCAGCAGAAAAGAATATTTTTCCTTTGAAGTTATGGAAATTATTAGATAACATTCCAATTTCTTCATCAGTATCACCATCAAATAGTTTTACTTTAGTGAAATATGTTTGATCTTTTATTCTAACTATTTGACCACTCGAGTTTCTTTGTATCTGATAATCATTTGGATCATGTTTAATTGTAAAAAGTTTACCAGGGGCATATTTTTCTAAGTTTATAAGGCCCACATTTATATGTTTATGAGAATAATCTCTCTTTTCATATTCATGTGCAAATACTGGATCAATATATTTGTATTCGTCTGGTATGCTACTGTATTCTCTTCCTTCAAAATCAGATGGTGCTAATTTATATTGTCCATCTTTTTCCACCAATTTTAGGTGAGTAACATTGCCTGGCAATTGAAACCTTACGTTTTTTCCATGATCATGAATGAACAAGTTACTTTCATTTATAACTTCACCTCTTTCATTTTTCATCTCTTCAGTGATATAGAAGCCCATATTTTTGAATGCATGTAGATTTTCGCCTCCTTGCTTTACAACCGCTTCGTATACATCGTCGTCTGTTCTATCAGTCCCTTTATCATCCAATAATGTTCCTTTTTCTACGATTACGCCGCTTTCTCTTTGCTCATCAGAATATTGAGCATGCTTTGAATCCTGATGATTTAGAATTTTGGTCCCTCTAAGAAGCAGAGAATCTAAATCTTTTTGAATGTGTCCAGTGCTAGGATGCAACAATTCATTTTCATGTAAATGTGCTTCATCAAAGTATTCATCACGTTCAACTGTTCTGCCATCTATCAGAGAAGCTTTATAATGACCATTTTCTTTTGTAATAGCCATATAAGCACCACCGTCATATTGAGTATTCAAGTTGTGCAATATGTCCTCAAAAACAAAAGTTTCTTTAGTTTGACCTTCAACTTGCTTAAAAAAGCCCGATTCGCTCGACAACTCTCCAAGCTTTGTATTCCCATCATATATAGATAGTGCACCCATATCTCCGTGACCAAGAGCTTTGATAGAGAAAACTTTACCTTCTTGTAGATTAATATGAGCACCTCTGATTAGGTTTGGATCGATATTAACCATCTCTTCTAACATCTTTTCTACGTCAATGTTCTGAGTTTCTTTTACTTGTTTCAAGCCAGCGTTTATGGTTTTATCAAGCAAATCATCTTTCAGTTGTGTATATTTGTCCTGTGTAGCATTATATAATCTCTTATCTTCATTATGATAATTAGTGCTGGCTGAATTGCATTTTTCTACAAATTTCTCATAAGAGATCTCTCCTCTTTTGTATTGCTCGTATGCATCATGACGCTGTGTTTCTTCCTGTTCACGCAGGCTTTTCAACACATCATTATATTTTATATCCTTCTGCTTATCTAAGTCTTCTTTCCCATCATAGTAAGATTTTCTAAGATCTTCACCATGTTTTGATAATATCCTCAAAGCTTGCATTTTATACTCTTGACTGTTTTGATATTCATTACCTTGTTGATCAGAGTAAGTCAGCTTAACCTGCCCATCAGTAGTTTTTACTGCCTTTAAGAAATGATATTCCTTTGATATATCGAGGGTATCATTTGTTGCCCTATTAACAGCACGAGCATAATCGTAAAATGACACATGCTCTACAGCAGAGAAACTTCCAACGTTTTCTCCATCTATTTTTTCTATATTTGCTTTATAATACGATACATCTTTAATTTCTCCACCCACTATTTCTTGACCAGTTGCTATAAAATCTCCTTTTGTAACTTGCAAAGCGTTGAGATGTTCCATTGCAGTTTCTGTATCATTCTCAGCAAGCCAACTTTTGAAGTCAGCATCATGTCCTTTTATGTCTTTCAAGAAACTTTTTGATTCATCTGAGTTACCTTGACGTAAAGCATCTAGGTAGTCTCTTAATAAACTAGGATCTTTTTCCTGTAAGTACATTATCAACGCATGACCAGTTTTATACACTAAACTGTTTTCTTCACCATTGGCTGAGTATTGTAAATTTAAAATTCCACCTAGATCCAAATTTGCGGCTTCAGTTTTATCAATGCTTGACCCTTGAGCATTGAACTTGTGATCTGAATGATGTTCAAAGTAATCTGCAATTCCCTCCATTAATACTGTAGGTAGAGATTTTCCTCCTGTAGCCAAGTAAGTTAAACCATGTGCAAATTCATGCTGAAGGTTATGAACGCCACCTTGCTGATAGACATACATCTCAGCAAAAATATCAGCTTCTCCTTTGTAGTAACATTTACCACCTTCATCTCCAAGGTAAGAACCAAAACGTTCGCTTCCACCAAGGTGAGTGTAATCAGCCTTATCATCAAACACATAAATTTTGAATGTTTGTTTTGAGCTACCAGGCTCCAGCTTAAATGCATCTTTAAAATTAGTAGCTGTTTCTCTTATCTCACTTTCAATGTGAGCAACTTTACTTGCTCTTAAATTATGAGAATAAACTTCTACTTTAATATTTAAATCTTTAACTTCTATGATATGCTTGTTGTTAAAATATTCATCTTTAGATATATTTTTATTTACTTGTCGATTGATTGTCATTACTTTAACCCCTAGTTTATTAGTCTTTACAATATCAAGCATAAAGTGACTCATCTGAAAAAAACGTAAATTCTCATATTAGTATAATTTATATCTTAATAAAAAAGTATAGATAGTGAACTTAATATGTAACATTTAGAATGTGGCTAAAATTCTATAGCTAACCTTAGGTGGCTGCTAACAAGTAACGGAATTATAAATATTAAGAAATTTATCAATTTTAAAAAAGGCAAAAAAATCCCTATGTAGCGAGTTTTGACCCTATAACAATGTAAATTGGCGTTGTAATAATATGCTAACAAGCGCGATTTGGCTGAATGTAGAAAAAATAAAAAAGACATGCAGCCGCTATAATTTTTATGTAATTTGCCAATAAATATCTGAGTTTTTTACTGAATTTTTGTTGTTGAACCTGCGAGGATCAAAAACAAGGATAAGTACTCTTATTGGTATGATAAGGAAAGTGGGAAGGTTTGTCAAGGAGTTTCATTCAGCAAGAAGTCAAAAGCAAATTGACTTTCATTTCACTGAAGCACTATACTAAGGTTAAGATGGGTAATTAGCTCAGTTGGTAGAGCACTTGCTTGACGTGCAAGGGGTCGCTGGTTCGAGCCCAGTGTTACCCACGTTTTTTTGCTCATAAAAAGATTTTATATGACAGCAGTGCACAATGGCAAACACTCAATAGCAGAGTCCAAGCGCTTAATTTATTCTATAATAATAGTTGCAATAACAATGCTTATGGAAATAGCAGGTGGAATAATTTCACACTCACTTGCTCTGTTATCAGATGCAGGACATATGCTCACTGATCTTTTTGCCTTGGTTTTAAGCTGGATAGCACACAAATTTTCAGCTAAGAAATCTGATTTACAGAGGTCATATGGGTATCACAGATTACAGATAATCGCAGCATTTGTTAATGGTTTAACTCTATTTTTCATCGCAGTGGTCATTATCATTGAGTCAATAAAGAGATTTATTTTTCCAGTTGATGTTGAATGGAAAGTAATGCTAATAATTTCTACACTTGGCCTAATATCTAACATTATAGTCTTTTTTATATTACATAGTAAATGCGAAAATAATATAAACATAAAAAGTGCTGTATTGCACGTTATAGGAGATATTTTAGGTTCTGTAGCTGCTATACTTGCATCCATAATTATCATGTTTACCGGATGGCAAATAGTGGACCCTATTTTGTCAGTATTTGTCAGTGTAATAATCTTAAACAGTGGCTATAAAATTCTCAAGAATTCTTGCCATATACTCCTTGAAGGTACACCTGAGAGTGTATCTGCTGAGGAGATAAAAAGTGAGATTGTATCTAAGTTACCTGAAGTGATAGATGTGCATCATATACATGCATGGTCACTATCTGATAATTATTTTATACTTACTATGCATGCCAAGATAAAGCAAAATGGACAACACACTAATATTTTGTATGAGATAAAAAAAATACTATTAAATAGGTTCGAAATTGCGCACTCTACAGTTGAAATTGAATACGATGAGTGCGTAGACAGTAAAATACTTAAGCATTGACATCTATAGGCTATTTGTTATTACTACAATATCATAATATTATATAGAGAGTAGGCTATGATAGGTGTTTCCCAAATACAATTTCCTGGAAAGGATTCTTACAGATTAAAGACAGCAAGTTACTTCGCAGCTTTTGTTTCTTTAAGCATTTTAGTTAATCCTGCCAATGTCTTTTTATCTTTTGCCACATTGTTTTTTAGATCTGAAATAAAAACTTTTTACGTTTATAAAGACATAAAAGCTGCAAAGCAGGAAAAAATAAGTAAAAAGGAATATTGGGAAATATTTTTTAAGGATAATAAAATTAAGATAGAATCTTTCCTTTTATTTTTTGCCTCTATAACATATATAACTTTTACAACTACTTTCCTGCTTGTTTCGTTACTTGCAACAATACCACTTGCAATGATTTTAATTCTATTACAAAGTGAATTAAGGCCAAAGGATTTTAATCCATTTACGTTACTCAAAGCTGCTATTAGTTTCTTTTTAGAAGGCATAAAAGAAAACTCACGTGGGCTAGTCAATAGCTTTGATATTAAGCTTGAACATTTACTACCCCATCAATTAAATAATGATATCATTAAAAATATTGACAAATTAAAAGATAAATATACTGAACAAGTATCTGAAGACACTATTAATAATGAGGGATTTAAAGAGTTTATTGAATATATAAATCACTTACATATGCTTGATGGCCAACCATTTAGTAATGAGAATAAGGGAAAATTAGTAATGTTTTTGCAAGATTTTTGCAAAGGTAATGAGAAACATAGCTCTGGTTTCACTGGTGGACAAATTCTTCTGTTAGTTCTTAGAGCCTGCAATGATGGAGATAGAGAAGCTGTAAAAAATAAAAAAGACGCGTTGATTGCAAATTTACTAGATAGCCAAACTTTCTCTAGAAAAGAACGAATTCCTAACACATGTTTTACTGGTGTTATCTACAGAATGTTAAGTACATTAGAGGGTATTCATTCCGATCCAGAGATTAAATTTACACCACCTAGACAAATGCTCCTTACAGAAGCAGAAAATGAAGCACGTAAGTTTATGTTAGACAGGCTAAAAAATAAGAAGAACAGTAAAGAAATTCTTAGGGCTTGGCATAACGCCCAAAATAATTATGAAGATGATAAAAGTCAAAAAATAGTTGATGATTTTATTGCAGAAGTAAGTATTTCCTTAATGAGAAATTTACTGAGTTTTACTTCTCAATATAGTGAACAAATTGTGCTGACGTTAATGAAAAATATTAACTCTGTAAAGTTAAATAAATTAGAGCACTTTGCGCTGTCTCAGCACATAACAAATAAACTACAGGGGGATGGTTTAGACGATCAACTCGAAAACATCAAAGGAAAAGTCTTTTTGGAGCTTTTAAACCAAAATTTACTTAGAACAGATTTTTTTCTCAAGGACTCATCTTTAACTGAAGCTAAGAGAATAGCTAGCAAAATAATAAAAGAAGAAGTAAAAGAATTAAAATTGAAAGCCAAGAAGACTATTAAGGGTCAAGTAGACAGAATGTTAGATAGTTTAAGAATGTTACCACTAGAGAAAAGGTGTTATAGGGTATACACGGAACTGAGTAAAAATAGCAGAGACGATAAAGAAGAAATAAAGAAAATTCTGCAAGAAAAACTAGCAATCACAGAAGCAGCGATAAATAACATGTTAAAAAAAGAAGCTTCACACAGGCTAGAGATAGAGATTGAAGATATTTATAATCAAAATAAGCGCAATGTAACCACACTTTATGAAAAAATACAAGAAGTGAAGCAAAGATTCATTGAAGATGAATTTTTAATACCTCAAAAAGTAGAGAGTATAACAAGAGTAAAAATTACAATCTTAAATAAAGAAGATAAAATAATACCATCAAGCAGTTTATCTCGTAGTTTAAGTGTCAGTGATTTAACATCTCATTGCTTATAGAAACTTATGCTCTCTGCCTTGCAGAAGATTTGCAATATTTTTGTAATGCTTCAAGAAAATTAATATCGCTACAGTGAGTAGTATAAGGAATAACTCCTTTTGAAAAAAGAAAGATGCTATAACAGCTGCTGCATTAGCAGCCAAGGAAGCAAGAGAGGAGTACCGAAAGATAAAAAATACTATTAGCCAGACAAATACAAATGCTAATGCTATAGAAATGTTAAGTGCTACTAAAACTCCCAAAGTTGTTGCAACCCCCTTTCCTCCATTGAACCTTAGCCAAATAGGAAACATATGCCCTAGAACTGCTAAAATTGCAGATACATATATATAAAAATCGTTATTATCACAAAATTGTTGTGCTGTATAAACCCCGACAAATCCTTTCAAAGAGTCTAAAAATAATGCGAGGACAGCAAGTCTCTTATTTCCTGTTCTTGCAACATTTGTAGCACCAATGTTTCCTGAACCTACTTCTCTTAAATTTATACCATTTATTTTTGCAATAATTAAGCTAAACGGTATTGAACCTAGTATGTAGGATAATATAAGAATTATATATTTCTCCATTATTCTATCATCCTCTCTCTTGTCATCCCAGTGCGTGACACTGGGATCCAGCGAACTTTATTCGCAAACGAATCTAGTAGATAAATATAAAATTTTACATTAAAATATAACACTACGGTGGAACTATATGCAAAATAGATCCCAGTGTCACGCACTGGGATGACAAAAGGGAATTTTGCTATGAAAAGAAGATGGCGCTGGAATGACATCTGTTGTTGTACCTTCATATACCAGAATTTAATTAATTTTATTATTCCTTAGCCTTTTTAGATAACATTGGACTTCATTGTTAATCTGATTGCTAAACAGTATAAGTGCTATCATATTGATGAGTGCTAAACAAGAGAATAAAGCCCCACCAATATTAGCAATAGCCATTATATCTTTAGACAAACCTGACAAAAATGCAACTACCACCACCGCTATACGATATATTACTACACTTTTTACACCAAACAAATACAGCCATCCCATTTCACAACAATATACAAATGAAATTACTGAGGAAAACGCAAACAAAGGCGCAGCGATGGTTAAAAGTATAGGAAACCAAGAAGAAACTGTTTCAAATGCTTTTTGGGTGATCAATATTCCCTCGCCAATGCCAGTCTGGTATGCGCCTGTTATTACTATTGTTATTCCTGTCAAACAACAAATTAACATTGTATCAAAGCATGGTTCTATCATAGCAACTAGACCAGTCCTAACCGGCTCCTCATCTTTAGCTACAGCGTGAGTAATTGCAGCAGAACCAACACCTGCTTCACTGGCAAAAATTGCCCTTTGAATCCCAGCGACAAATGCTCCTACTACTCCACCACCAACAGCATTGAAGTCTATCATACTGGAAAACAATATTTTTAATGTATTGCTAAAATTGTGAATATTGAATGCAATAATCGTGAAACAACTCAAAATATATATGAGTGACATAATAGGCACCAGCGCAGAAGAGACTTTAGCTATTCTCCTGATTCCACCGATAATCACTAGAGCAAGTAATGTAGAAATTATGAAGGAAAGAACCCAAGGATGACTATCTATCCAGCTTGAATAGCCAGATAATATTGAAACCATTTGATTAGTCTGAAATGCTACACTTCCACCAAGACCTGACAATACAAAAAACACTGCATATATTGCAGCTATCACAATACCAAGCTTCTTAAATCCAAATTCCTCTAGTCCATTTCTTATATATTGAAAGGGACCACTGAATAACTGCTCCTGGCCTTCTGTTCTGTGTCTGAATGCTAAAGTTACTTCAGCAAACTTTGCAGACATACCAAAAAAGCCTGTGATCATCATCCAAGGTACCGCTCCTGGCCCTCCCATTGAAATTGCAATTGCAACACCAGCAACAGTTCCAAGACCTACTGTGCTTGATAGCGCGGTTACAAATGCCTGAAAATGCGTAATGTGACCATCATGATGATCTGTGTCATATTTTCCACATAAAATAGCGAACGCATGCTTAAACATCCTTATGTTGAGAAATCTAAAACGTAGTGTTAGAAATATATAACCAAAGGCCAATAAAAGAATTATAAATGGTACGTGAAAGATCTTGAAAAACAACACTTCATTCATGAAGTTGCTTACTCCATTTAATGCAGTGTCATAACTTTTATGAAAAACTGAAGCAGCGTATACATCATTAAATGGTAGGCAAAATAACACTATATAAAGCATTCTATAAATCATGTTTAATACCTTTTGTAATAAGAATCTATTGTATTTAAGACTTCCCTTCTCAGTAGATATATCGCAACAGCATTTGGAATCATAAGGCACATAAACAGGCTATCACCTAAATAAGATATAAATTCTATATTTTTTGATATACAGCTGATATACACTGAACCCACTATAAAAAACTGAAACAATATCAGTACTTTTTTGTTACCAAATAAGTACACTAGGGCAACTTCACAGTAGTAATAGTAAGCTATTATTGTGGAAAATGCAAAGGAAAACATTATCAGCGGAAGAGCTAGCTTGCTAAATAAAGGTAAGGCTGTTGAAAATGCTGAGCTAACTAACGTAATATCACCTACGGTATTAGTGATATGCATATCGGTGATAATTATCACAATACCAGTCAAAAATGAGACTAATATTGTGTCTACAAATGGTGCAATCATTGCAACACTTCCAACTTTAACTGGGTCTTTCTCTTTTACAATCGAATGTGCTATAGCTGCTGTTCCAGTACCTGCTTCATTAGCAAACACTGACCTTCTTACCCCTGCTATTAATCCACTCAATACTCCACCTCCTATAGCTGATTTGTTAAAGATATCTTGAAATATTATAGATAGAGCATTCAGTAGATTATTTCCGTTTACACAGATTAAATATATACACATGCCTATATATAACATTATCATGATCGGCCCTAAACCTGTTGCAACTAAAGCAATTCGCTTTATTCCTCCCAGTATTACAATTAATACAAATAGCGAGATAATAACAGATGTGTTGTATTCAAATAAGTTACTTGACAACGCTGCAATTTGATTTGCCTGAAATGGTATGCCGCCTAGAATCATTGCAACAAGCAGCATAACTGCGTAGATAAATGCAAGGAATTTGCCAGTCTTCATAAATCCAATCTTTGCAAGTCCATGTTCCATATAATAAAAAGCCCCACCAGTTGTGTTTTCAGAGCGATGAGTAAATGCAAGCACTACTTCAGCAAATTTTATTGACATGCCAAGTACTCCGGTAATTATCATCCAAAAAACTGCACTTGGCCCCCCTATTGTAATAGCTATTGCAACTCCTGATATTGTTCCAAGACCAACTGTTCCTGAAATTACCGTTGCAAATGCCTGAATGTGGGTGATTATGCCGTTATTATTATGGCTCTCTAGGTTGAATAGTGTTTGTATCCCATATTTGAACAACCTAAAGTTAATGAATTTGAATCGAATCGTACAAAAAACCCCAGTTGCAATTACCCAAATAATTATAAATGGTATGTTGAATATCTTTATATATAAAAAAGAGTTTAATAGATCAGTTGCTTTTACAATCATGCTGCTCACTACTTTTATATAGCTAATGAGTTTTATATGTGTAGTATATATAAAGTCCAGTGCTTATTGGAATAGTAAGTATATACAATGCGCCTAAAATTGGTAGTGTTATCCAGGGCTTGCTTATAAACAGTATGATCAATATTCCAAAAAACGACACAAATATATAGGATAGGCTTCTAGGAACATAAATGTACTTTGCAGAGAAAGTTGGAATATGACTTATCGAAAAAAATGAAATGGCCAAAAAGTAACAAGCTGTATTCTTTACGTTAAAAAATTGCTCTATAAGAAGTAAGTATTCACTCTCATGAGATTGAAAGGTAATAATTATTGGTAACAGAGCAAGTAAAGCGCATACAGGAGCTGGAACGCCGGAAAAGAAAAATTTTTTCCAGTATAATTGCTCTAAATGTAGCGAAACATTGAATCTTGCAAGTCTTATTGATATGCAGATTACATATATCATTACTAAAATCCATCCTACAACTTTAATTTCCTTTAATTTCCAAAAATATAAAAGAAAAGCAGGTGCTGAACCAAAATTTAGAAAATCTGCAAAAGAATCAAGCTGTGCTCCAAAATCGCTAGTTGATTTTAGAATTCTTGCTATTCTGCCATCCATTCCATCTATTATTGCTGCAATGATAATAAAAATTGCTGAAAATTCCCATTGTTCATTAAATGTGAATTTAAGTGAAGTAAGGCCAGCACATAAACCCAGTAAAGTTATAAAATTTGGAAATAACTTGGTAATAGGTAAGGATTTACCGTTACTTTCATCGTTATTCATACAATGTCAAAGGTAAGCTTCTCTTGTTTATTTAAATCTGCTATAACTGTCTCACCACCAATAACAGTTTGTCCTTCTGAAACTCTTACTTCTATACCAATAGGAATATAAATATTTACTCTGCTACCAAATCTTATAATTCCAAATCTTTCACCTGCTTTTACGCTCTGAGATGTCCTCAAATTACAAACAATGCGGCGTGCAATAAATCCAGCTATTTGTTCCACAATGATTTCTTTTCCCTTTTCATATTCAATCACAATAATCTGCTTTTCATTTTCATTACTGGACCTATTACTCATTGCAGAAACAAACTTGCCTTTCTTGTAGCTCATTTCCTTTATCGTACCAGATATTGGTATACGATTCACATGGACATTCAAAATGCTTAGAAATATGCTGACAAGTGTAAATTTCTTTTCTTCTTCATTCTCTTCTGATAAAGGGTAACTAACTTCTTCTATCTTTGAAATCACACCATCAGCGGGGCTTAATATAAAATCCTTATTGCTTGGTACAGCTCTTGCTGGATCACGAAAAAAATAAGTACATAATAACGTTGGAAATAAGCAGGTAATTCCAGTTCCCCAAGATATAGAGAATGCTATACACGTTACAATAAAGGAGACAATTATAAATAAATAACCTTCCTTGTTTATATTAGGCAGACCAAAACACATAACTTATTTTCGATAACTCATGATTAACAATCTATCATTTATAATTTCTCATGAAAAGCTTTTTTTCACTTCTTCACTTTTGGAATGCTTATATAAGCATTGATGGATATTAAATCTTTAATAAAAATTAAAGATTTTTAGCTGTTGTTAATATTATTTTAATAAAAAATTAACAATAATTCTTAATAATGTATGAATTATTATGTTCGTAATTTCGTATGACAAGGGAAATAGAAAAAGATGAATCTCCTTCCTTATACTCTGCAATTCGGATGGGTGATATTGAAGCTACAGAGCTGCTAATAAAGTTTGGTGCAAATGTCAATGATAATTATGAACGTAATCGTACGCCACTGCATGTTGCTATCGGGTATAAGCAGTTTGAAATAGCGAAATTGCTGATAAATAACGGAGCAAACGTTAACGCAAAAACTGGAAATCATGGCAAAGATGACTTAACACCAATGCACCTTGCAATTTTTGCAAACACGCCAGAGTTTATAGAATTGCTAGCTAGCAATGGTGCGTTAATTAATGAAAGGGAAAGCACTGAAGGACATACACCTTTTCACCTTGCTACTTTATATGGAAATAAAAGTGTAATACAAGCCTTAGTTGACAAGGGACAGAATATTGAAGATATTGATGATAATGGGCGGACAGCTTTATTTTTAGCTATTAGACAATGCACTGAAGCAAAGGATGATAGCAGAGTAGAAGTTATCGAGTATTTGATAAATAAACTCAAAGCAGACATAACGAAAAAAGATAATAATAACAACACAATACTTTTTCCTGCTGCTAATAATTGTTCTGGAAAAGTAGTGGAACTCATCATTAAACAATATATAGAAAGCTTTGGTAGAGATCGGTTGAAGAATTTTATCAACCACAAAAATAAAGCTGGAATGGATGCCTTGGATATTGCACTCAATAGTGGAAATGAAAAGGCCATTGAAGTACTTAGTTCATATGGAGCAGATATCGAGAATAAAGTAACTCCCAAGATTACTGTAGAAAAACCAAATAGTACCTTAGATGGAGCGGAAAGTATAGAAGTGGTATCCCCAATCAAACAAAAATAAAAGCAGCTCTAAATTCCTTGCTTTATTTACATTCTTTCTATAGTATAATATATTAATGTTAGAATAGGGTATGTTTGCAGGTCAAAATAATAATCAACAGCAAAATAGAAATAGAGTACAGGCTTTAATAGAAAGAGTGCAAAATGCTTACAACAACACTAATAAAATTAAAAGATTCATTAATATAGTTTTATTAGTAAGTATGATTCCTTCATTTTTTCTTCTTGTACAGCTCTCTTTGTATTTATCATTAGTAAATTATTTTTTCAAACCAAGGGAAAATGAAAAAAGATTATCAGCGTGGCCAAAAAATGTTATTAGAATAACATTAAGCATTTTTTTAATTATACACATTATTAATTCCTGTGTGCTTTTGGTACTGCCTATATTGTGCTTATGGTTGCTAAACAAATCACTCATTGAAGAAATACAGCAGTTTAACGATTTAATACAACAAATTCCAGAGGAAGAAAGGCCTATTTTCTTTCAAGATTTAGCAGCCATTCCTTTTATGGCACAAACTACTCATGACCCAAGTGCAGTTGCTAGTATAAACTTGAGTGTTGATAGACTCATAGAAAAGTATAAAGAGAATTTAAGCAAAGATGAATTCTATGTACAGCTAAATAGAGGCAACACAACCGACATTGAAGAGTACATCAAACAGTCAAATGAATTTACAGAAGACGATAAATCTCATGCACTTGAATGCTTAAGATTTATCAATAGAACGGGAGATAATTTTAAAGACAATCATAGTGAGTTAACACTAAAGCAAGCAGCTATTTTATGTTGGAAAGCCTGCAATGATAGAAATACAGGGACAGAAAATCAAAGAATTCCTTTGAGTGATGCAGGCATAAAAAATAGAAAGGATATGTTTGTAAAGGGTCTTGTAGACGCTGCAACAACTTATGGTAATCAAGGTCAAAGTTGTGTAGGTGGAACATACAATAAATTATTTGAGTCTTTATCTGGCTTACATCCATCAGTGGTTATTACACTCGACGGAGAAGAGGCTAGAGAAATGATAAAAGAAACGATCACACAAAAATTCCCCGAAATGGCCAGAGCCAATTTCACCAATTTCTCTGGAACAGAACAAGAAAGGATCCGTAGCGAGTTGCCAGAGTTATCATCTGAAACAGTAAGGTATATTATGACTACGCATTCAGCTCTTGAGAGAAGGTGTCAAGAGTTCAGCAATAGATTAAACAATGATAAAAAGAATGAAATATTAGAAGAGTGTATGAGCAACTTATCCTATGTTAAATTGGAAAATCTAAGTGGAAGGAAAAGGTAAATTGTATTTGATTGTAGCCATTTATCTTGAAATATGAAGCAGAGTTTGTATGATTATTTGAACCTAAGTTTATGTATTGAAATAACATGTAAAACCACTTCGTGTAGGTGATGTATTATATTTTATCTACATGTCAAGGATCCTTCTTTCAACTTAAAGATGTTGCTAATCAGCACATACAAATGTAATATTAATTAATATTTATAAATAAAGCAATTCCATGGAAAGTAACTACAACGCTGACGCAATAAAAATCCTAAGAGGTCTTGATGCTGTAAGAAAGCGTCCAGGTATGTACATTGGTGATACTGATGATGGATCTGGTCTGCACCATATGGTGTACGAGGTTGTTGACAATGCGATAGATGAGTCTTTAGCTGGTTATTGTAGTAAGATTGAAGTTAGCATAAATGAAGATGGTTCAGTTTCTGTAACCGATAATGGTCGTGGCATTCCAACTGATATTCATGCAGAGGAAGGAATATCAGCAGCAGAAGTAATAATGACCCAATTGCATGCAGGAGGTAAATTTGACAGCAATACCTATAAGGTTTCTGGAGGATTACATGGTGTTGGAATTTCAGTTGTTAATGCGTTATCGAGTTGGCTGGAATTAACCATATGGCGCAATAAGAAGGAATATTTCATACGCTTTGAAGATGGTGAGTCTGTTGAATCTTTAAAGGTAATTAATGAAAACAAAAATAAAAGAGGAACTAGAGTAACGTTTATGCCATCAACGGGGACTTTTAGTAGTATTGATTTTAGTTACTCCACTCTTGAGAGTCGCATCAGAGAATTGGCATTTTTAAACTCAAATATTGAGATCATTTTGTGTGATCTCCGTAATAAACCACATGTAAAGTCTCATTTTAACGATAGTAAAGAGTCTGAAGATAATTTTGGTACAGCTAATTTTGTACGGTACTTAGACAAGAATAAGACACATGTTACTAAAATTGCCAGCATTAGAGATAATGTAAAAGATCTAGGTACCAGTGTAGAAATATCAATGGAGTGGAATGATTCCTACTATGAGAATATGCTATGCTTCACAAATAATATAAGACAACGGGATGGTGGTACGCATTTGGCGGGGTTTAGATCTGCACTAACCAGATGTATCAATAACTATGCAAACAATGAAGGTTTTTTGAAGAAGGCAAAAGTGAATTTGACTGGAGAAGATGTTAGAGAAGGCTTAACTTGTGTTTTATCTCTCAAGATGCCTGATCCTAAATTTTCTTCACAGACAAAAGATAAATTGGTCAGTTCTGAAGCGCGGGCAGTTGTAGAGAGCATAGTTTTTGACAAGTTGAGTACAATACTTGAAACTGACCCCAAGTTAGCAGCAAGTATAGTAGAAAGAGCGATTAGGTCAGCAAAAGGAAGAGAAGCCGCAAGAAAAGCACGAGAGTTAGTTAAAAATAAAAACAATATTAATATTGCAACTCTACCTGGAAAGCTTGCCGATTGTCAGGAAAAAGTTCCTGAGTTATCGGAATTGTTTATAGTAGAGGGTAATTCCGCAGGTGGTACTGCAAAGCAGGGACGTAATCGTAAAACACAGGCGGTACTTGCTTTAAGAGGGAAAATTCTAAACGTAGAACGTGCAGGGCTGGATCGTATTTTTTCATCTGCAGAAATTGGCTCTCTGATCACGGCAATTGGGGCTGGAATAGGGAGTGAGCACTTCGATATTGAAAAAACTAGGTATCATAAAATTATCATTATGACAGACGCAGACGTTGATGGCTCGCATATAAGAACTTTGATTCTAACTTTCTTTTTTAGACATATGCGTGAAGTAATTGAGAAAGGATATTTATACATAGCGCAGCCACCGCTCTATAAAGTTACAAAAAATGCTAAAGATACTTATATCAAAGATGATGAAACTTTTGAAGAGTATATAGTAAATTCAGCGATTAAAAGATTAACATTAAATGGTGTAGGCAAAGATTTGCGTTTCGTTTTGAATAAGTGCCTCAGTATTTCAAACATTAGCAAAAATTATGATAGGGAAATACCAAAAGATCTCTTAGAATCATTGCTAATTTTAAGCAAAAAGAATGCTCTATTGTCTGCTGATGAGATATTAAAATATTTAAAATTGATGTATAGTGAATATAATTGGGAAGTAGAAGTAAAAGATGAGGAAATTCACATTGCTAAATTGTTTCAAGGGTTAGCAGACAAATATGTATTCTCGCTTAGTATGCTTGAAAGTAAAGAAATACGGAATATATTGAGTTCTCTTGATAACATAATTGACTTATTTAATGGTGATTCATTTTTACAGTCGCAAGAAACTGAAATAAAAATAAAGTCTCCAAGTGCACTCGCAAAAATAGTGATGGATTATGGTAAAAAAGGTTTAACTCTGCAGAGATTTAAAGGCCTTGGTGAAATGAATGCTGATCAGCTTTGGGAAACTACACTCAATCCAGAAACTAGAACTCTGCTAAAAGTTGAAATAAAAGATTGTGAAGAAGCAGATAGCATATTCTCGGTGCTAATGGGTGATATAGTTGAACCACGTCGTGACTTTATAAATAACAATGCACTTAACGTGCATGATGTTGATATTTGATTTTAGAAACGCTAAACCCTTATGGCTTAGCATTGTGTGCCAAACCGGCTATTTAAAACGTACTACTAACCAATCCATTTCAGAAATCTGAATTGATCTCGGTTGTATTCCCGTTTTCGATCATAAATATATAGATTTTCTGTCCTATTATTGTTATAATTAATCCCTCGCTAAAATTGAATATTAATGAATGAATTGAGAAGGCTCACTATTACAGAGATGCATGATGGACTTAGGCGGAGAGATTTTTCTGCTGTTGAGCTTGTAGAGACGCATGTTAATGCAGTTGAAAATGAGCAACTGAATGCATTTGTAACAAAAACCCCAGAAATCGCGATAAAAGCTGCTAAAATAGCAGATGAATACTTTTTGAAACAAAAAGATAATATTTCATCACTTATGGGCATACCAGTTGGTGTTAAAGATTTATTTTGTACAAAAGGAATAAAAACAACGGCATGCTCAAAAATGCTGGAAAATTTCATCCCGACTTATGAATCTACGGTATCTAACTTGCTTTTAAAAAATGGAGCAGCCATGCTTGGTAAACTTAACATGGATGAGTTTGCTATGGGTTCTGCGAACACAAATAGCTATTTTGGTCCTGTTAAAAATGTATGGATTAGAAAAAGTGACGGAGAAAAAGTTGTTCCTGGTGGATCATCTGGTGGATCTGCAGCATCAGTTGCTGGGTTTTTATGCGCTGGAGCATTAGGAAGCGATACTGGTGGGTCTGTACGTCAACCAGCAGCTTATTGCGGAGTAGTGGGAATAAAGCCAACTTATGGAAGGTGTTCGCGTTTTGGTATGATTGCATTTGCGAGCTCTCTTGATCAAGCAGGAGTAATTACTCGTTCCGTTTCTGATTCAGCGTTAATACTGGAAACAATTTGTGGCTATGATGAAAAAGATTCAACATCGAGCAAAAGGCCAGTGCCTAAATTCTCTAATCTTATAAATGGTGATATCAAGGGTAAGCGCATTGGTATACCAAAAGAATATAGAATGGATGGAATTTCAGAAGAAATCGTTCATCATTGGGAAAAAGTTTCTTCCAATTTAAAAGAAAATGGTGCTGAAGTTGTTGACATTACTCTGCCTCATACTAAATATGCGATACCGGTTTACTATCTAATTTGTTCTGCTGAAACTTCATCTAACCTTGCTCGCTATGATGGTGTACGTTACGGATTCAGGGTTGATGCTGATATCCTTGAAGAAATGTATTCGCTAACAAGAGCAGAAGGTTTTGGTAAAGAAGTGAAAAGGAGAATTTTAATTGGTGCTTATGCGCTTTCTTCAGGTCATTACAATGAGTATTATGAAAAAGCACAGTGCATTAGGGCATTAATTAGAAATGATTTTATAAAAGCGTTTGAAAAAATAGATTACATACTTGTGCCATCTGCTCCAACAGAAGCTTTTGGCTTAAATGAAAAGCCAGACCCGCTAATTATGTGCATCAATGATGTGTTTACCGTGCCGGCAAGCTTAGCGGGGTTACCTGCTATTTCTGTTCCTGTTGGACTTTCCAATGAAGGCTTACCACTTGCTTTGCAAGTAATTGGAAATTATTACGATGAAGCTGGAATATTAAATATGGCAAGTGTGATAGAGCAAAATTGTGGCAGAATAGTTAATTCCCTTACGTAATATGTTTTCTTATAGTAACTATAGCATTATGATTATTTTGGCTATAGGAAACAAGAGCTTGATTTTTATAGCTAAATAAAAGACCATCAAAGGCACACATAAATATCTACAATGAAAGAAAAAACTTTCACAATCATTGATGGTTATGGTTTTCTTTTCAGAGCTTATTACGTTTTGCATCATTTGACTACCACAGCTGGTATTCCAGTAGGTGCTGTGTACGGTTTTCTTAATATGGTTCTGAAGTATATTTCCCATTCGGACTACTTAACTATAGCACTTGATTCTGGCAAAAAAAATTTCAGGCACAGTTTATATTCTGAGTACAAAGCAAACAGAGTAACACCTCCTGAGGATCTAATTCCACAATTTACAATACTGAGAGAAGCGGTAGAAGCTTTTAACTTCAGCTATGAAGAGATTGAAGGCTATGAAGCAGATGACATAATTGCAACACTAGCTGCAAAATATGCCAACCACGAAGACTTTAAAGTAGTAGTAGTCTCATCAGATAAAGACTTATTTCAACTTTTGAATTACAACATTCTAATATTTGATCCTATTAAAAATATATACATAGATGAAAAACAAGTGATAGAAAAATTTGGTGTAAATTCAAATAAGCTTCTTGATTTATTTTCTCTAACTGGAGATGCATCTGATAACATTCCAGGCGTTCCAGGAATAGGCCCAAAAACTGCAGCTAAATTGCTGGATAAATTTGATTCGTTGGATAACATTATAGAAAACATCAATAACATTGAGCAAACAAGAGTTCGTAATATTCTTACTGAGCATAAGGAAAAAGCACTAATTTCAAGAGAACTTTTGTCACTATGCAAAAAAGTAGATCTTCAACATGATATTGTAAAATATGAAGTCCATCCTCCAAATATGGAAAAATTGTTATCCTTTTTGAAGAAATATGAATTTAATTCATTGATAGGAAAAGTAGAAAAGCTCTTTTCTTATAGTGGATCTAGCACAAAAGAGAAAATAGAATATAGTAGTGAAGAATTAGAAAAATTTTTGGAGCATTGCAGATATGAAGGTAAAATTGCAATTCATTGCCACTTTGAAAACAATAGATTGAACAAAATCTCCTTATCTTGTAGTGAGGATAATATTTTCTACATAGATCAAAGCTGCCTACAAGATGCACTTACTATAATAAATTCAACTTTATTTTCAAATGGGGTGCTTAAAATAGTACATGATATTAGAAAGATCAGAGAAATATTTCCTACAATAGAGAGAGTGCTAGACTCAATTGATGACCTGATGATCATGTCATACAGCCTTGACACAGGTAAGCATGATCACAGCATTCCAAACATAATTGCACACAATTTAAGTAAAAATGTAGAAACTTTCTCGGCAAAAATTTTAATAGCGATCCATGAGAAACTGACACAAAGATTATTTCAGGAAAAACTTTTTGCGATTTACGAGCGCTTTGATAGACCTCTCATGAAAGTAATATTTGATATGGAGCAAAATGGAATACTGCTCAATATTCAAAAACTACAGGAATTGTCTGATAAGTTTGAGCAGCTAATTGCTGTACTTGAAAACGATATACATAATTTAGCAGGAGAAAAATTCAACATTGCATCGCCAAAACAATTAAGTGATGTTTTGTTTAATAAAATGGAGCTAAGTAAAAAGAAAAAGTCAAAATCTGGGTCTTATAGCACAAACTCTGAAGTTCTAGAGGCACTTGAAGAGGAGGGGACAGAAATCGCAGGTAAAATTTTAAGTTGGCGACATTCAAGTAAATTAAAGGGTACCTATACTGACGCGTTAATAAAACAGGTTGATCCGCTTGATGGTAGGATACATACAAGCTTTTCAATCACTGTGACTGCAACTGGAAGGCTGAGCTCTAGCAATCCTAATTTACAAAATATTCCTATCAGAAGCGAAGAAGGTAGTCTTATCAGGAAAGCCTTTATTGTGCCAAAAGGTTGCAAGATAATTTCTGCTGACTATTCACAAATAGAATTAAAAATCCTGGCACACGTTGCAAATGTTACCGCATTTAAAGAAGCTTTTGCAAACAGGCAAGATATTCATGATATCACTGCAAGACAAGTTTTTGGAGTGCAAGAAATAGATGAGCAATTAAGACGCAAAGCAAAAACCATTAATTTTGGCATTATATATGGCATTAGTCCATTTGGCCTTGCAAAGCGACTTGGCATTACCTTTCAAGAGGCTGCTGAATACATTAATTACTATTTTTCTTGTTACCCAGAAATAAAGGTCTATATGGAAAAAGCAGTATCTATCGCGAGAAATCATGGTTATGTAGAGACTTTGTTTGGTAGAAGATGTTTTGTAAGAGACATCAACAATAAAATTCCTTATCTAAGACAATTTGCAGAAAGGGCAGCAATAAATGCACCACTGCAGGGAACTGCTGCTGATATAATAAAACGCGCGATGATTCGGCTTTTTGATCAGTTAAAGTCAGGTAAAATAATCCTCCAGGTTCATGATGAATTACTTGTAGAAGTGGAAGAGAGCAGAGTGCAAGAAACAGCAAAACTTATGAAAGATATAATGGAAAATGCAGTAGAAATTTCTATACCACTTGAAGTAGAAATAAAAATTAGCGACAACTGGGGCTTTTCTTAATTATACCGTAGATCCTAAGAACCTGTCTTGAAAGGACTTAAGTAGTATCTGTTCAGATGCATGGCTAATGTGTAAATATTGAAGCAAAAGTAATGTCATCCCAGTGCTTGACACTGGGATCCAAATTGCTCACAAGCAACCTAATCATAGATATTAAAAGCAACGCTTTCAATGAGACTACAAAAGGCTGGATTCCAGTGTCAAGCACTGGGATGACACCTTATTGTTGTAAATTCACTTTTACCTTATTTTGCCACACCCCTGAACGGATGCCTTGAGTGGTTAATTTCGTAAGTATAATAGTAGTCATATTAAAGAGTTCTTGAAGTAAGGAGAGTACACTCATACGTCAAGCAAACAACATTTACCTAAAATCTGTGACATTAGCAGCTTTCTTGCCCCGCTTTCAGTAAACAGTGATTTTTCTATATATTAGAAAAATTTTTATTTTAATTAGCGTTAAACAGTAGGCGCCTATTGGTTTTTAGCTAAAGTAAAGGTCAAATATCTGGAATTCTAGACATAAAATCCCCCTGTGTAAAAAAAAGATTAGAAAAAAGTGCAGCGCACATACAACAGAGATTAAGCATATTTACATGCACTAAAGAAGATACGCTACGCTTTTTGATTAAAAATTTGACTGAAAAGTCTGCAGACAAAGATAGATTTTGAGCTCTTAAAATATCTCTAACTGTAATTATAATCAGATTTAAAATATATGGAAGCAATTTTTTACATTCCCTTATCACTTATATCATTTGTTACTCTTCTATTTTTTGCTTTATTCTTTTCTTTTTCCCCTTTCGATACAGGTTTTAGGAAATTTGAACTAATGCGAAAAATATGCTATAATTAAAGCATAGGTTAGTACGAATAGATCATTATGAATGAGATACTTTTCAAGAAGGAACATAAGGAAATTTACGATTACTTTGTGAAAGTATTAGAAGGTAAAGCCAAATTAAGGGAGAGCGAAGGAATAACTGATTATTTTATATTAGCTTATAAGAAGATACTACTAACTAATGTCAATCCAGAAGAGATAAGACCACTCAGTGAAGAGAATTTTTGTCAGTTTTTACTTTCTGTATTTAAAGAAGTTAGAGAGAAAAAATTAGCGAACAAAGAGAATGTCAAGAATGTTGAAATAAAGAAATTAGTAGATGATTGTGTAGCTGATATACGTGGTACAGAAGCTAAGGATTCACTAATAAAACTTGTTGGGTTACCATTGGGAATAAAAATAGACCCGAAAAATATTTCTGATTCTTGTATGAGTGGGCTAAAAGAGAAAATACCATTCTTAGGCGGTGGTAAAAAAGAGGATGATGAACCACCACTTAGTGATGAAGAGATGGTAACAAAGTTCTTACGTAAAGTTTTTCTTCCTATTCTTTTTTCCATTGCTTCAATATTAATTTTTGGTCCTACTACACTTGCAATAGTTGCTGCTGTTATTGGTACAATATTTGCCGTAAAGGGAGGAGTTGAGGTTCTTTTTTCAAATAATAGGCCAGGTACTTTATATGACCCTAGCTCACCAGATAAAGATGATACAGAAAAGAGAGAAAAATTGAATGAAAAAATTCGCAATGGCATTGATGATATTTTAAAAACCGAAATCAAAGAGATTACTGAACAAATTTCTCAGGGAGACGGAGAGAATAAACAGCATTTTACTTCTGAGCGAGTTTGCAGTCCACGAAAAGAAACACCTGCTACCCTTAAACAACCTACTTTAGATCAGCCAGCTAAAAGTACAGGACAGCAAACAGATTTACCAAATATGAAGAGGTCTTTTATTGTTTTATAACACATACAACAGGAGTATGATCAGATGGGTTTTCTAGTTTACGCAACCTATCATCTATGTAACATGTTTCCAATTTATCTGCAGCTTGTGGCGATAGCAGCATATGATCTATTCGCATTCCTTGATTGTTTCTGAGTGAATTGCCTTGATAATTCCACCAAGTGAATTGTTGTAAGTTGAGGTGAGATATTCTAAATGCATCTTTAAAACCAAGATTCAAGATCGCTCTTAATTTCTCACGCTCTTTTATATGAAAGCACACTTGGCCATTTAATAAATTTGAATCAAAAACATCAATTTCATCCAGTGCAACGTTATAATCGCCAGCTATAATAGTTAACTCTTCATTTTTCAACAAAGTGCCCATCCTTTCATATAGGTTATCAAAAAACTTGAGTTTATACTCAAAAGTATGAGAGTCTGGGCTTTGACCGTTTGGAACGTATACACTTCCTACCCTTACCTTATTATTGGTGTGTTTTATCACACACTCTATATAACGTGCTTCTTGATGACTCTCTACAATATCAATTTTAAACTTCTCCAGTATTGGATATTTAGATAAAACACAAACACCATTTCTTGCAACCTGTCCATAGACAGCATATTCATATCCTAATTCTTCTATCTCTGCATAAGGAAATTGCTCTTCTGTACATTTTATCTCTTGCAGCAAAACTATATCTATCTGACTATCAACTATAAAACTACAAAGTTGGTTAATTCTTTTACGTATGGAGTTTACATTCCAAGTTGCAATCTTTAGCATCAACAATCCTTATTAATTATATCAATTAAACTCTCCCCTGTAGGCAACCTCGATGTTATAATTTTTTTCCACTTGATTAACTTTAAACTATCAGCAATGTTTTTACTCATGGTATATGCAACTGTATTATTCATCACAGGAGATAGCCCACTTTTTAGAACTAATGAACAAAATACCCTTGCAGTTTGTGAGGAAAAAAAAGCAACGCTATCAATTTTAGCGTCCAATAGTAAATTTTTACACCTATTACTTAGACTCCTTTTAGTAATTGTTTTATAGAGTACAACTTCTCTTGCGTTAAAACCTTCTTCAGATAATCTTTTTTTTAGGTCACATGATACTTCTTGTCCCCTTATATATAAGAACTTTATTGCATTTGAATAATGAGATTTTATGAATGATATCAGACCATCAACGTTGCTGTCTGCTGAGATTATATCGGAAAATCCCAAATTTTTTGCAGCCTGCATAGTTGAATTACCAACTGTAATAATCGAAAAGTTATCCTCTTTGCATATTTGACTGAAAGCCTTTACACTGTTTTTACTTGTAGATATCACAACGTCAAATTCATACGTAGATATATCAGGATTTAAGTACTTTATTGTGAATACTGGCTCTATAAAAACTTTGTATCCATATTTTTTTAGCATGCTTCTTGTGCTCAACGAATCTAATAAAGGCCTTGTCAATAAAATAGACTTCATTCTGGTTTATTTCGCTAGCAGTAAAATGATATCCCTTATACACAAATTATTGAATAAAAATTTTATTTTTCAAGTTTCTTGCATAACCTAGAAAAAAAGGCAAGAGAAACTCCATAATTGGCCCAGTGCTAGAAAACTGATCTTAAATAAGCGAATGTTTTTGATCAAATGAAAAAAAGATGTTACTCACTGAGTAACATCTTTTTTAAGAAGATAGATAGTTTTGTTTACTCTCTATATCTTCATTTTTGGAGCTTGATGCTCTACATCGACTTCAGCAGTTACTGTTGAAGAAGGTCCCACCAATTTGTCCAAAGAACCTGTCTTTCTTAAGTCAGCTTGGATTTTTAACTTGCCATTTTTCTCAGTGAACATACCATGTTGCGGAGAAGAACTTGGTGAATTGAACCCACTATCAGAACTACGACGGTAACTGGCAAAGCTAGAAGTTGTAGCAGTACTGTCAGTGCTTAAAGAACCCATTGAATTGCTTCTTGGCGGTTTCTCCGGAGCAACATAAAAAAGGCTATTTCCTATCTCCGCAGATTGTATCTGATCCAACTCATAATCTTGATATCTTATATAAGTAGCTTCCTCTGGCTTTTTGCCACCTTTTAGTGATGATGAAAACTTGCTCAAAAGTGAAGTAGGTGCTTTTACTTCCTTATGCTCATTAGGATTTAATAATTCTGCTTTGCTGCTAACAGTACTTATAGAACTCGTTGAACTACTACCTGATAAGCTATTTTCCAGTGAATTCATAGAACTTGCTTTATGCCTTTTTGCTGACTTATTAAGCCTTTCTAAAGTACTAAAACGAGTATGCTCTTCCTTGCATTCTTTAATAACTTCCTTAATCTCATCATGATGTTCAGAAAAAATTTCATATAGGCTGCTATTATCTTTAGCTAACGAATGTTGCAACTTCTTAGCATCTAATTTATTGATAAAATCTATTTGCTGCTTCAATCGGTTGATCAACAGGTTCTTTTTGGCACTGTGTTGACCATCAACAGAATAAGCTTTCTCTAATATTTTTTCCCCCAGCTTAGAAAATATTTTCCTAGTTAAAGCAGAGCTATTCACACCTTTGTCTTCAAAAACTTCCTTGACAAACATTTCCTTTACACTATTAAAACTTCTCGTTTTTTCTTTTGTTTTCAAAATAACAGTTTGATCTTCATTACCTATTGAATATGCGATGCCATCTAAACTAGACATGCTTGCACCACTATCACTCATCTTCCTTCCAAGGTTTTGAATGTTATCCCCCATTTTTCTTAATGTAGAGCTAGATCTCTCTTGTGTTGACTGTTTTACAGAACTTGCAGTTTCTTTTACCGAATTCTTGGCATATACAGCACCATCTTTGATTTTTCCGCCAATATGCTTCGCTCCTTCAACTGTTTTTTCTGCTGACCATTTGAGCCCTTTATATCCAGATTGAACTGCTTTTACAGCAACTTTCGCAGCGAAAAATAGAGTAAGACCAACTATAGCACTTGGTATAGCAAGTGTTGCACCAACTGCCAAAAATGGTAACACTGCTGCAAATAATCCACTTGCTGCACCTACTACAAGGGCCTTATCTCCTTGCTTCATCTTGGAGAATTCTGTATCTCCTTTTAACAGATCCATAATTCTGTCTTTTAGCTTCTTGGGATCGTGAATGATATCTGAATTTAATGAAGAATCTTGAATCATTTTAAGATCATCTTGCTTAGTTTCAACAAAATTTGAAGAGTTTTTTTCATTAGGTGACATTTTAAACCTTCTATTAATTAAACATACTAATATTGTATATATCTGATTCTTAAGTTAGGGTTAATTCATCTAACAATGTCCACTTACTCTCAAATGATTTTGCTTGATGTGTTTTTTTGAAAGCACAGAAAATTAGTGATTGTTGCGGTATGATGTTTCGTTTGGATTAGCTATAGTTGAAGTAAAAACTCATCCTTTTGAAGGGGTGGATTTTTAGGAATCTCAGCAGGGGTTGATTTTGGATCTGATAATTCTGTATTTACCTTAGTTGGCTCTAATGGAGTTTCCTGCTCTTCTGGTTTATCATTCGGAATTGGAATAGGCCAATCCATAATGTTTTTTGGTATGTTTGTTCGAGCTTCTTCTTCCTTGGTCTTTTTTTGATCTGTTGAAGATGATGCATCAATACCTGCATTTGTACCTTGGTCTTGTGTTTTAGGAACTGTAGTTTCGTGATTACTTGCCTGGATTCGTCTACTTTCATATTCAGCTTCAGTTGAAGTAGCTACTTTCGCATTTACTTCACTGAACTCATCCGCAAGTGATCTTCCGGGTTCAAGTTGTCGAATTTTCCTCTCTAAATCTTCATTTTTTCTTTGTAGTTCACTGAATTCTTGAGACAATTGTTTCATCTCTTTAGCCAATGTATTGTTTTTCCCTTTTTCTTCCGTCAATTCTTCTAACAACTGCTTTTCGTGATTATCCTTTAAACCTTCTGCCAATGTTTTCTTGAGATCATTTTCAAAATTTGTATTCTTTTTTTCTAGTGTACTTAACTTAGCTTCACTTTGCTCTAATTTTTCCTGCTGCTCTTCATTTATTCTATTTGTTGACTGAATCTCACTTTCTTTATCTTTCAATTGATTAATTAAATCTGTTATTCTAGCATTTTTATCTTTTTGACTTTGTTCTAGTACGGTTACTTTTTGTGCTAATCGCTCTATGTCTTTATCCTTTTCAGCTAACTCTTTTTCCTTTCTTTTCAATTCATCTTTAAGTCTTGTGACTTCTTTTTCCAGATCTTGCTTTCCCTCGATTAATTGACTTGCTTTTGCTTCACCTTCTTCTGTTATCTTCGTATTACGGCTTTTTAACTCCGCGTTTTCCTTCTTGAGATATGTGTTTTCTTCCTCTAACTCATTTCCTTCTTGTTTGTTCTCTTCTTCATCACTAAACGTATCACTCTCAAATATTTCATCTTCACCATTAAATTCACTACTAATAGACAAAGAACTTCTGCGTGAAGAAGGTGTATTAAGAGCAGAATATCCACTGCTACTTGGTGTAGCTGACTGTGGTGAATCTTTTGTAAATGTTTCCTCTGCTGGTGTTTGCTGCTCGTTCACACTTTTGCCCATGTCAGTAAAAGCTTGATGCAGAGTTTTTCCGTTGATAAAAACTTCTTTATTCTGCTCAACTAATTTTAATACCTCTTCTGGGTCAGTTATTTCTCCAAATTTTGGTTCATCAATCACTCTTTTTATGCCCTTAGAACTTACTTCTACAGTCATGCTACAATCTATGCTATTGCCTTTAGAATCCTTAGCTTGCCAGTTAATGGTCATCTCACATGAGCTTGAACCAGTAAAATCATAGTGCCTTTCGCTGCCTTTTTTGGTTGCAGTTATTTGACTATCTTTCCCTAAAGATAGGTTATAAACCTTGCCTTCGTCACTGGCTCTTAAAAGGGTGCTAATCTCTATTGGTTTTTCTTTATTTTCAAATCTAATTTTAAATTCATTATCTTGTGTTGTATATACTAAGAAATTTTCACTTGGTAGAGATTCTGCGAATTTTTTATGTGTTGCATTTATTGATTGCTCAAACTTTTGAAACTCCTCTTTCCACTTTGAACTTACCTGTTCTTTAATGTTCTCATCTTTGTGTAAAGGACCAATAAAGTACCAGATTAAATTTTCTTCTTCTAGTTTTCTGATAAAATCCTGAAAATTTTTGCAAGATTTAATGAAACTTAAAATATCATTTTTCTTTTGCTCATCTACATCTAAACCTTGATTTTCAGCTATAAATAAGTTTTCTTTTAGCATAATTTCTATTTTTAGAGAACTATATTATAATATTAGCGTATTTTTTTAAAAAATCAACTAATCTTATAGTTAAATAAACTTGAGTATTTGGCGGGAATGTTATATATTAACCACTCCAAGAAGTGCAGTATGGACAATACTATTATAAGAAAATACGATATTAGAGGTGTGGTAGGCAGAGACCTGCAGATCAGTGATGGGTATGAAATAGGCAGAAAATTTGGTCAAACTGCAGCTAACGTTTGTGTAGGCTATGACAGCAGGATAGATTCACCAAGCATAGAAAAAGAATTAATCAGAGGCTTGATTTTATCCGGTGCGAATGTTATACGCGTTGGGCTCTGTTCTTCACCTATGCTCTACGCTGCAACAATGCAGGCAGATCTTGGGATTATGATCACTGCTTCTCATAATCCCAGAGAATATAACGGCTTTAAATTTTTCAGTAGTAAAAAAGTTTACTCAGATCAAGAAATGAAGGAAATTATAGGCAATACAATTAAAAACAGCACGAAAATTGGAAGCTTAATTAACACGAATATATATAGTGAGTACGTTAACATATTAAAAAATGCGCTCAAGAATAACGCTACACAAAAACTAAAAATAGCTTGGGATTTTGGCAATAGCCCAACAATTGTAAGGTATATTGAAAAGATTTTACCAGATCATATACACATCGTAACCAATAGCTTTATAGATGGAACGTTTCCACTGCATGACCCAGATCCCATAGAAGAGAAAAATCTTGCTCAGTTAATAGATATTGTCAAGAAAGATAAATGTGATCTTGGTATTGCACTTGATGGTGATGGTGATAGGGTACGCTTGATTGATAATAAAGGTAATGTTGTTTCCAATGATCACTTGTTTATGATTTTTTCACGTGAAGTATTGGCGGAACACCCAAAAAGCAAGGTTATTGCCAACGTAAAAATGAGTATGAAAGTGCATGATTTCGTTAGCAAATTAGGAGGGCAAATAATTACCTGTGCCACTGGACACTCACTAGTTAAGAAAAAGATGGTAGAAGAAGGAGCAAAGTTTGCCGGCGAACTGAGTGGACATTTTTTCTTTTCTGAGCTAGGTTTTGATGATGGACTATATTCTGCTATTAAAGCCATTGACATTTTACTTAAGAAAAACCAAAGCCTATCTGAGATGATTAAAGATTTACCAAAGTTATATATCACTCATGAAGTGAAAATTGTAGTGAAGGATGAGAAAAAATTTCAAATAATTGAATCAATAAAGGAGACACTAAAGCAGCAAAACATTGTATTTTCAGAGCTTGATGGAATAAAGGTAACTGATGATAAAGGTTGGTGGCTTCTTAGAGTATCAAATACGCAAAACTGCATAACAGCAAGATGTGAAGGAAATACCTTAGAAGATTTTGAATTCACTAAAAAAGTTTTGTTGTATTACATTGATGAACTAAAATTATACATTTAAATTTTTTTGATGATTTACTTATTCGTCAATGTTTGCAGTTTTGTTTGATTAGTAATAGGAATTGGTAACCTATAGCGAATTGCTGTGGATAATAGCTGTCTAGGATAGTTTAGCTATAGAAAATCAACACTCACTTTTCTTTATTGTTTTGAGGTTTTTCTTGATCAATCATTTCCTCACCGATCTCTTTTATTTTTAGTATCAATGACTCTGGTACATACATGTTAATTACTTCTTCTGTTGTCACAAATAAAGCCTGATAAGAGTGTGAATTTATTATCCAATTGGGCAATATGTCTTCTGCGTCTATTTTAGACTCTCCCTCTTTTTTATCATATACTGTGTGGCAATATAAGTGCACAGCAAAAAATAGTACATAAGAAAGCAATATTCCTCTGAGTGCTCCGACAAAGATTCCAGTAACTCTATCCATTAATCCCAACCTTATAGGTGATAATATGTACATTAGCCAGTTATTCATTGTCATGAATGTAAGATTAAGTATGATAAATACAGAGATTGTAGAAAGTATGTTTTGTGTAACTTTAGAGTCAAAATACTTACTATAATTTATAATAAAAAAATCATAGTAACTAGCTGTCAAAAAGACTGATAAGAGCAAGAACATTAATGCACATAGCTCTTTTATAAAACCTCTAGTTATCGATATTATTACACACAAGACAATAATAAAGATAATTAGGCTATCGAAAAACATATTTTGTATCTATATGATTTTCAAGATATAATAGTTGTAAATAACAAAGTTGTAAAATTAATTGTGTTGATATTTTATCAGCTGGTCTAAGTACCGAGCAATCATATCAACTTCTAAATTTAGGTAATTACCTATTTTATTATGCTGAAAAGTTGTGTTTTTCCATGTATAGGGAATGATATTCACAGTGAATTCTTGATCGACAACTGAATTTACTGTAAGGGAAACTCCATCTAGCGTTACAGAACCTTTTTTTGCAACAAATTTAATTAATTCTTGTGGGCATGATAGTCTGATTTCATGAGATTCTAAATTTTGATTGATTGTTAAAATTTCTGTTGTGTCATCCACATGACCCTGAACCAAGTGGCCGTCAATTCTGTCACTCAGTTTCATTGCTTGTTCTAGGTTTATTTTTTTCCCTGTTTTCCACGTATTTAAGTTAGAAACCTTCATGGTTTCTTGAGATACTTGAACTGTGAATACATTGCTCATTATGTTGACAACAGTTAAACACACTCCGGAGCAGGATATTGAATCTCCTTTGTTTATAGAGGATAAATTTTGTGTCTCAATATGGAAGATTTGATCAGAGTTAGGGTGGATAGTGATATCAGTTATAGTGCCAATATCTTTGATAATTCCTTTAAACATGCAATAAAATAAATAATTATATCACAAAAGATCTTATTTGTTAGGTGCGCAAAGGAAGATCTTTTTTACTTATCTGCTCAATAGATTCTACAGAATATTCAGAATATAGAAAGTAAGCCAGGTTCAAAACGCACAGTGTAATTAATATTGGTAACCCTATGTTTAATGTTAGACCGATACTTTCCCTTTTTTCTGTTGGCACCAATTCCTTTAAAATTGACACTTTTCCCAGCGGCAAGTGCCATAGGCAGAGTGCTGATATAGAAGCTGCTACTAAAAATAGACAAAAATAAGTCTCTTTCGAAGAAAACATAGCTTTTAATGGTGATTTGAGCCTAATATTAGTAGGCAATCGAGTTTTAGCTTCATTTGTTTTGGTAAATGGTCTACAGCTTTGCTTGGTAAAATTTCATGAGAAACATTTTTAGGCTGTGGAGAAGGTTGGCCTGAAACTAATTTAATCAACTGCTCTTTTTTTCTATATACTTGCTTTTGTAAATATTCTTTACCTAAAAGTGAATTATTAGGGGTTTGTGGCCTTTTGAGTACCTCTAGCACTTCTGATATCTCATCTGGTTCTAATACTTCATGTAATTGTTTATCTTGAAAGTAAACAATATTAAACACTGAGTTGGAAATATTGTGAAATATTTCTGGATCTTGA
Organism: Wolbachia endosymbiont of Leptopilina clavipes; assembly: GCF_006334525.1. Classification (NCBI taxonomy): domain Bacteria; kingdom Pseudomonadati; phylum Pseudomonadota; class Alphaproteobacteria; order Rickettsiales; family Anaplasmataceae; genus Wolbachia; species Wolbachia endosymbiont of Leptopilina clavipes. Next base: position 47,333 of record NZ_QJHA01000026.1, on the reverse strand, counting down.
TTTTTGTATCCATTCATCACTTCAATAAATATTTCATCGAGTTTTTTTCCCTTATGCTCAGCCAAATTATCTATCATAGCTACTCTAGCATCAATTTGAGCTTGTTTTATGATTGATTGTTTTTCTTCTTGCAATAATTCTTTAGCCTGCTTTTTTGACTTCTTTTTTCTATTAGCCTTAAAATAATCTGTGTGTGACCTAATTTGACCTATATCCCGCTCTGTTTCTTGAGGGACTAAATTTCCTATACTACCCTCTGTTATCCGAGTGTCTAACACTGGTTCTTTTTCTTTTTGGTCAAGTGCTGGAATAACACCAGGTGGCATATTGTTACTCTGTATAGAAAATTTGGGCAGTTGTGGGAAAAAGAATTGTGCCGTATTAAAAAAATTGAATGGCTGAAAAAGAGACCTAAACCAGGAAATATTTTCATGCATTGCAGCAACAATTACTGGTGCGCGTGTAATTTGCTTTCTGTTACTTACTATATTGTAGCCAAACGAACCTTGCACAATTTGGTTGCCTTGCGTGTTCCCTTTTTCAACCACATTTTCGTTTTTATTTTCAGTTTCTTCTGCTTGTAACGTATCTTGACTTTGCTCCTCGCTTTTAGCTTTTTCTACATGTTTTAGCTTCTCATTTAAGAGTGCCTCGATTTGTTGCAAGCTATCTAGATTGATGTTTTGTCTGTTTTTAGCGTTATCGTTATGCCCTGCAGAAGGATTTGAATTGAAGCATTACTTATGAATTCTTCTACAGTTTTATTCGCTTTATGGTGGTTGTTGTATAGTTCTTCACTTTCTTTTGGTACTTTTATATTGGCTGTGAAGTTTTTCTCCTGAGAAAGGCAGATTTAAAAAAGTCAATTAAATGTTTTATTTGAGGTAATATTGTATTAGGGTTTACCTCTGTTAGCAGCTTGAGCTTAAATGAAAACTCTTGTGTATCACTTACAACACTTCTTGAGCGAATGGTGCTAATCTCCAGTACTTCATTAGAAAATGCCTTACTTATTTTTTTAGATCTATCCTTAAAAAACTTAGGTAAACCCTCAATTTCGTATTTTTTCTTAGTTTCTATGTTACTACTATGCATGAGTAAATTTTTTAATGTAGAGTGAAATAAAAAAAACATAATTAGTCAATAAATTAATAATTATAGCACCCTTGCATAACAGCGGCGCGTTAGATTCAATAAGAGCAGAAGAAGTTACTTTACAAACCTCATCAGTTTCCTTATCATGACAATAAGAGTATTTATCCTTGTTTTTGATCTGCGCAGATTCAATGACAAAATTCAGTAAAAAAACTCAGATATTTATTGGCAAATTACATAAAATTATAGCGGCTGCATGTTTTTTAAATTTTTTCTACTTCAGCCAAAACACGCTTGTTAGCACATTATCAATTTACATTATAAAACTCACTACTGGGAGATTCTTTTGCCTTTTTTTTGCTTGGTGAATTTCTTAATATTTTGGATTTGTTAGGAGTCCTATAGAGATGTCATTCCAGCACTTGATGCTGGAATTCAGGAATTTTTTGAGCACGAAAGTTATGCTAAGTTTTTATTGTTAAGTAAAGGCTGGATTCCAGTGTCGGAGCACTGGAATGACAGGAGAAGGAAACACTCGGATAGGGGCAATTTTAATGATACCATCATAGAGATCAGCTACTCTGATGACAACTTTTTATGCGAATAGTTTTATTGATGATATTAAAGATTTCACTATAATGAAAGTTTAAGCTAGCGTTTTTAAGGTGAATAAAGAGCTAATAAGTGAAATACCTTTACTTGAAGATAAGGCAGTTTCTGAGATTGAAAATGCTGCTTCTTTGCAAGATTTAGAAAAAGTTAGGTTGTCATACTTGGGGAGAAAGGGTCTAATAAAGGCTTATTTCGATGACTTAAAGAATATAGATGATGCAGGAGAAAAACGCGACCTAGGTGCAGTGATTAATGTTTTACGCAATAAGATAGACCAGCTTATAACAAGCAAAGAAAATGAACTAAAAGATAAAGAAGTTAAGTTAAAACTGCAAAATGAAGCAGTTGATATCACACTGCCTGTCAGACCAGAAAGAATTGGCAAGATTCATCCACTGAGCAAAGTTATAAGTGAAGTAAAGCTCATTTTTGCACATATGGGCTTCAAAGCAGTTGATGGTCCTGATATTGAAGATGAATTTCACGTGTTTGATGCGCTAAATACTCCAAGTCATCATCCTGCGCGAGAGGAGCAAGATACCTTCTACTTAAAGAATAAAATAAACGATAAAAGAATGGTGCTGCGCACTCATACCTCATCTGTGCAGATTAGAACTATGGAAAAGACAAAAGCTTTTCCAATTAAAATAGTGGCTGCAGGCAGGGTATACAGAAATGACTTTGATGCAACTCACACTCCTATGTTTCATCAGATAGAAGGGCTTTATGTTAATGAAAATGTCAATATGGGCCAATTAAAATTTACTATTCATCGCTTCCTTAGTAAATTTTTCGGAGATAAAGGTCTAAAAATACGCTTTCGTAATAGTTTTTTTCCTTTTACTGAGCCTTCTGCAGAAGTGGACATAAGTTATAAAGGTAGTAAATGGATTGAAGTACTTGGATGTGGTATGGTGCATCCAAATGTCTTTAAAAATGTTGGAATAGACCATACTAAATATAGTGGCTTTGCATTTGGGATTGGTATAGAAAGGCTAGCAATGCTGAAATATCAAATTAGTGATCTAAGGAGCTTTTACGACAATAGAGTTAGTTGGCTCAACCATTATGGTTTTCATTTTTCGTCTTTAAGATAGGTGACAAATAAATCTTATACATTTGTTGTACTTGCTGCTGGGCATGGTAAACGAATGAATTCAAGCTTGCCTAAGGTTCTGCACAAAATAGGTAATTTCTCCATGCTTGAGCATGTCATTTACAATGCAAAGCAGCTGAATCCTGAAAAAATAGTTATTGTAGTCGATTTGCCTTTAACTCAAAGGCTGAAATGCTTTGAGGGTATAAAACTAATTACACAAGAGTCAACGCTCGGTACAGGGGATGCAGTCAAAATTGCAATGAGAAACCTGAAAGAATTGTCAGATATAGTTGTTGTGCAGTATGGGGATACTCCACTAATAAAAAGCAGCACAATAACTAAAATGATAAGCTGCTTAGGAGAGAGCAATGCTTTAGTTTGTCTTGGGTTTAAAACTAATAATAAAGGATACGGTAGACTAATTATTGAGAACGGTTCCCTAAGAGAAATCGTAGAAGCACAAAATGGTAGAAATAATGATGAGGAATTTCTTGCTAATGCCGGAATAATGGTTGCACATGAAAAGAATCTACGTGAATTGGTGGAGAAAATAGAGTGTAATAACCAAGCTCATGAATATTACTTGACCGATATCGTTGCCATTGCAGTAAAGAGTAATTTAAATGTCGGCTATGTTATTGCTGATGAGGAGGAGGCAACTGGCATAAATAATAGGAATGACCTTGCAACGGCCGAGTTTTACTTTCAAGAAGAAAAAAGAAAGTTTTTCACTAACTCTGGAGTAACGCTTGTTGCTCCAGAAACTGTTTTCTTCTCTCTTGATACGCAAATTGGTATGGATTCGATTGTTTACCCATACGTTTTTTTTGGTCCTGGAGTAAAAATAGGATCTGGTGTTAGGGTTGGTCCATTTGCCAAATGTGAAAATACAACAATAGGTGATGGTGCAATCATAGGTAATTTTGTTGAAACAAAAGCAAGTGATATAGGTATAAATACTAAGATAAAGCATTTAAGTTATATAGGAAATACTCAGGTAGGGCAGGGGAGTAACATAGGTGCAGGTACTGTTGTTTGTAATTATGATGGTAAAAAGAAACGTAAAACAAATATTGGAAGCAATTGTTTTATTGGTGCCAATAGTTCATTAATTGCACCGCTTAATGTGCATGATGACTCTGTCATTGCAGCAGGTAGCGTTATAGTGAAAGATGTGCCAAAGGGAAGTCTTGCAATTGCAAGAGAAAGGCAAGTAACTAAAAAAATAAAATAATTCCAATTTTTTCTTGATGGTTATGCTTATATATGCATATGCTGAGATCTTAGATAAAAATGAAAAAATTATTTACCTTGTTGGTTTGTTGTTCTCTTTCAGTACCATCTTTTGGAGTTGATTGGATTAAAGATAGAACCTACATCTCTCCGTCGTATGGCATGCTTGGTATTAATTATGATCTTGGTTATCATTATACAGATAGCATTAAAATTTTATTTGGTTTTGTAGCTAAGCCTGTTATAAGTGAATGGGTTTTAGACGTGGTACTTGCGGCAAAGCTTCGTTATCATTATAAATTTGAAAGTACGGATATTACTCCTTATGTTACTTTTGGTGCAGGAGGTGGCATTAAAGCATCTCTACTAATGCCGCGAGGTCAACAGACAGACGTAGAAAAGTTTTTTTCCTACCAGATAGATGCTGGTATTAATCTTCCACTTTCTGAGGTAACGAATCTTTTTGTTGGCTACAAGCTGCAAAAGTTCCGTGAACTTTTGCATGGGGTTGAATTTGGAATGAGTTTTAATTTGTAAGCTCCGATTGAATGTTTTTAGTGAAAGCTTGAGTTTTTGTTAACGTCGTAAAGTTTTCATGAGACTAAGAGAATTTGAGAGTAGTCAAGTTTTAAAACTTGACTACTCTCCACGAGGAAAAGCAGATAAAGGTAGAAGTATTTCATGTTTTTATTTATATTGACAGTATGTGTAACATCATTTACGATTAGTGTTAATAACAATAATTGATATTTGTCATGTTTGCAGTAATCGAAACTGGTGGAAAGCAGTATTTAGTAAAAAAAGGCAGCATAATTAAAGTAGAAAGATTACAAGCTGAAGAAAAAGAGGAAGTGGAAATCAATAAAGTGATTTGTGTTTCAAACAATGGCTTATCTTGTTCATCTAATGCTGTTGTTAAAGCTGAAGTACTGGAGCAGTGTAGAGATAAAAAAATTATAATCTTTAAGAAAAAGAGAAGAAAAAATTACCGTAGGAAAAATGGTCATAGGCAGTATATTACTGTTCTTCGTATCAATGAAATTAGTCTTCAAAAGTAAGAGGTAAGATATGGCAACTAAAAAATCAGGTGGTAGTTCCTGTAATGGTAGAGATTCGGCAGGGCGTCGGCTCGGGATAAAGAAGAATGGTGAGGTTATTCCAGGTAACATAATTGTACGTCAAAGAGGTACAAAATTTCATCCTGGAAAGAATGTTGGTATGGGTAAAGATCATACGATTTTTGCTAAAACGAAAGGCTGGGTGAGTTTTAGAAAATCAGCAAATAAAAAGACGTTTATTGATGTTGTGCCTACAGATGATATGCAAGCCTTGGCTTGAATAGATACGGGTCTGTAGCTCAGGTGGTTAGAGCGCACGCCTGATAAGCGTGAGGTCGGAGGTTCAACTCTTCCCAGACCCACCATTTAAATTTGCAATAGTTTTGATATCGTGTAACTAAGCGATGGTTTTACATAAGAATTCAGTAACCAGTGAATCAGTAGCAGCCGGTCATCCAGACAAAGTAGCAGACCAGATTTCAGATGCAATACTTGACGAATACCTTTTTAATGACTCTTCCTCTCGTACTGCAATAGAGACTTTAGTTACTAAAGATAATGTTATTATAGCTGGGGAAGTATTTGGGCCGAACATTGAAAATAGCAAGATTGAAAGTATTGTACGGAATACAATAAAAGATATTGGTTATGAGCATGATGGTTTCCACTGGGAAACAGTGAAAGTAAATATATTACTACATGAACAATCAAATGACATTGCAATAGGTGTGGATCAAGGTGCTGGGGATCAGGGCATAATGTATGGCTATGCAACAATAGAGACAGAAAGCCTCATGCCAGCACCCATTTTTTATGCACACTCGATTCTGAGAAATATCATGAGTATGGTCAAAGAGGTAAAGCTTGGTCCGGATGCAAAATCGCAAATCACTTTGGCGTATGAGAATAACCTTCCAGTGCGTGCTGAAAGTATTGTTGTTTCAATACAGCATCTTGAGGATCTGAGTCAATCGAAAGTGAAGGAAATAATTTATCCTTACATAGCTTCATCTTTACCTGAAGGGTGGATGTGCCCTAAAGAAAATCTCTTAGTCAATCCAACAGGTAGATTTGTTATCGGTGGACCAGTTGGTGATTGTGGTTTAACCGGACGAAAAATTATGGTTGATAGTTATGGAGGCTATATTCCACATGGTGGAGGGGCATTTTCTGGAAAAGATGCAACAAAAGTTGATAGATCCGCAGCTTATATGGCGAGATACCTTGCTAAAAATATTGTTTTTGCCGGCTTGGCTAAACGTTGCCTTGTACAGCTTTCTTATGCAATTGGTGTTTCAAAACCTACTTCATTTTACATTGATACATTTGGCACAAATACAGTAGATGAAGAGAGGATTAAAGGATTTATTGAAGGTAACATAGATTTATCAACTAAAGGCATAATCAGACATTTATCACTTAATCGTCCTATATATAAACGTACAGCCTGCTATGGACATTTCGGTAAAAAGCTAGAAAATGATGGTGGATTTTCTTGGGAAGGTGTGGAACTATCTACAGATTTTTGTAGAGAATTTAATATAGAAGATAAAAGTAAAGCTGCTTTAAAGTTTTGATTTATAGCTCGATACTGATATAATAACTTATTATTAGTGTAAGTAGCTTTTTATACTAATTCTAGCAGCTTTTATATTTATGAGGTTTATACAATGTCTAACAAACCGAAAGAAGAGTTTTACGATATTGCTATAAGAGAATCATCCGATCTTATTGAAAAAATAAAAGGACATCCTTTCAATGTTGAGTTGATGAATAATACGCTAGATTATGAAAAGTTCAAATTTTATCTTCAGCAGGATTTTTTGTATGTAGTAGACTGCACTCGTGCTTTATTGATTATTGCAGCTAAATTTAATGACGTTGAAATAATGAATAAACTAGTTTGTGTACTGTGGGTACTTTTGCCACACGAGATTACTATAGAGAACATTTTGCAGATTGCGATTTGTCTGATAGCCACAAAAAGTCGAAGTCTTGCTCAGCTTTTACTAACTTCTTTGTACGTGTTGCACATCACAATTCTGTTGCTGAAGGTTTAGCAGCTTCTTACCCGTGCTTTTGTATATATCAAATAGTTGTACGTCATATTGCGAAAGGTAAAACTGTTGCTGATAACAAATATCAAAAATGGATAGATTTTTTTAACTCTGATGCAGCAAATACCATGATTGATGATGTAACTAACATTATGAACAGTCTATATAAAAAATCCAATGATAATGAGCAAAGGAATATGTTAGAATTCTTTCGTAGTGGGATGCAGCTTGAAATGGAATTTTGGAATGAGATATATTATAATGCAGGTCGCGACTTAGAATCTAATATAGAGTTACTCGTGTCAGAACCTTGATTTTGAGTGTTTTGCATGTTTAGTAATATAATTAAGAATTGCTATGGATCAAATCTTTTAAGAGATTTAACTAATCATCCTTTTAATGTTGAGTTGATGGAAGGTACTTTAAATATAGAGAACTTTAAATTCTATATCCAGCAAGACACGTTGTTTTTAGACGATTACATTCGTACCATATTGATTATTGCGTCCAGAATAGAAGATTGTAGTAATGTAATTCCACTTGCCAAAGTAGCGCAAGGGTCAATAGCTGTTAATAAGTTCTTGTGTGATCACTACTTTACTATATACGGTGTGAGACGCGGAAAAAAATCTCCTGTATGTTTTAATTTTACCAATTTTCTTTTATCTGTCTCATATAGTGATATCTATGAAACTGTAACAGTTTTATATTCTTGCATGTTTATATACAAAACTGTTACTGATAGTATGAAAAGTGGGTTCAAGGAAAATAACAGGTATAAGGATTGGTTTGATTTTTATAGTGGTAGTTTAATGGAGTATGGGTGCACTACTTTAGAACATATTGTTGATGAGTATTGCCAAAAAGTAGGAGAAAAAGAAAGAAGTAGAATGCTTGAGTTATTTAGGATAAGCGCACAATTTGAGTTAGATTTTTGGAATAGCGCATATAATTTTTCAGAATTTGATCGAGATTTTAAGAAATATTGACAATTTTAAGCTAATTTGTATGCTTGGTACGTATTTTTGAAGATGATATGAAAAGTAAAGGACATGATTTTCATTTAGTAGACCCAAGTCCCTGGCCAATTGCTATATCAGTAGCAATTCTTGTTCTTGCACTTGGGTTAGTTGGTGTATTTCATAAACAAACTTCTGGAATATTTGGTTTAGTTTTAGGAATCTCTGCAGTATCAGGTGTACTGTTTTATTGGTGGAGAGATGTAATAAGAGAAGCAATTTATGATAAATGCCATACTGCCATTGTAAAACATGGACTCAAGCTTGCAATGTACTTATTTATCCTCTCGGAAGTTGTGTTTTTTATAGCGTTCTTTTGTTCATTCTTTAAAGCCTGGCTTGATCCGGTTTTTTTATTTGAAGCGTTTTCTCCTACAAAAAAAGTTGAATGGCCCCCTGAAGGGATTTTACCACCGGATCCGTGGTCGTTACCATTTATGAATACACTAATATTATTGCTTTCTGGTACAACAATTACTTCAGCACATCATTTTTTACTTGAAAATGATAAAAAAAGCATGATTAAAATGCTGTCTATAACTATATTGCTTGGGATGTTCTTTATAATAGTGCAAGCAATTGAGTATTATGAAGCAAGTTTTTCTCTACAAGAAGCGGGAGAGAAACTTATCTATACATCCAACTTTTACATGATTACTGGTTTTCATTGTGTGCATGTTATAATAGGTATAATATTTTTGTCAGTATGTTTATTTAGAGCTCGAAAAGATCAATTTACACCTCAAGATCACTTATGCTTTGAGTTTGCTTCTTGGTATTGGCACTTTGTCGATCTAGTCTGGATATTTTTATTTCTGTTTATTTATTGGTTAAGCCTTTATTAAGTGATTAAAATAATAGGCCTAGATCCAGGGATGAGTAAGACTGGTTGGGCCATTATTAGACTGGAAGAAAAGAATAATATTAAATTTTTAGGTGGCGGTACCATATCAACTGATGGTAAATTGGGTGTAGGTGAACGTCTACATATAATTTTTGAACAATTAAAGAAAGTAATTTTCCTATACTCTCCAAATGAAGCTGCTGTGGAAAAAATTTTTATTAATAAGAATCCAAAATCTTCGCTAACTTTAGGATATGCAAGAGCAATTGCAATTTTAATATTACGAATGACGGATTTACCCATGAATGAATATGATGCAAACTATATAAAAAAGAGCATTACTGGAAATGGTCATGCTGATAAGGGTCAGATTATATTTATGGTCAAGCAAATAGTTAAAAGCTCAAATATAAAATGTCACCATACTGCTGATGCTCTTGCTACAGCAATTTGTCATGCTTATACGAGAAATTTTTGTTTTATTGAGTAGTTTTACATGAATTCAGTTTAAAAAACTATTTGATGGCGTTTATCTTATCTAATGTTTGTTGTAGAATAATACATGCAGCAATTTTATCATCTATTTTTTTTGATTTTGTGATTGATATTCCAGTAATTTTTAGTGCGTGAGTTGCAAGAGATGTTGATAGACTTTCGTCTTGTAGGTATATGTGTACTTTGCATTTTTTTATTATTTTATTTGCAAACTGGATTATTACTTTGCACCATTCGGTCTCTTGTTCATCTATTGTGAATGGTAGTCCTATTACCATTGATCCAGCTTCATTTTCTTTAAGCACTCTATTTAGATAACCTAAATCTTTGCTCATATTTCTTCTATAATATATACTATGAGCTGTAGCTATAAGCTGTGTTTTATCACTAAATGCTATGCCTATTTGTTTTTCTCCCATATCAAGGCACATTATACGTTTATCTCTTGGAATAGACTTTAGAAATTCATCTGGATTTCTATGTAGCATCTATGAAAACATAACTTTTGTACAATTGTATTTTTGTGACAGTAAGTTATGTACAGTCTACTGGCATGATAGACATTCATCATAATTAATATCTGTTTTTTGTTGCAATATTTCACTTTTTTTGAATATGTCATGTGAGACCTTGTCAGCTCTCTGCATTGATTGTGATCTGCAATAATACAAGCTTTTTAATCCTTTTTTCCAAGCAAGCATATGTATTTTGTGTAAGTAACGTTTATGCACATTGGCAGGTAAGAACAGATTTACTGATTGAGATTGACAAATATAAGGAGTTCTATCACTTGCATGTTCTATGATCCATTGTTGATCAAGTTCGTATGCTGTTTTAAATGTCAGTTTTTCATGCTTGCTAAGAAAATCTAAATGCTGAACAGAACCCTCATTTGTTGAAATTGAGGACCATGTTTCATCATTGTCTTGATTTTTTTCTGCTAGTAGTTTTTGCAAGAATTTATTTCGTACTACAAATGAACCTGTAAGTGTCTTCTGTATAAATACGTTTGCTGCATACGGCTCTATTCCAGGAGAAGTGTTGCCTGCGATAATCGAAATTGAGGCAGTTGGAGCAATAGCGAGCTTATGTGTAAACCTTTCCATTAGATCGATTTCTTTAGCGTCAAGACATGGCCCTTTTTCTTCTGCTAATTTTTTAGAAACTACATCTGCTTGCTCGCGCAAATGCTTAAATACTTTTTTATTCCATTGTTGGGCTGTTACTGATTCAAAAGGAACCATTTTACTTTGTAAAAATGAATGAAAACCCATCACGCCAAGACCGATACTACGCTCTCTTATTGCGGAATATTTTGCTCGCTGTATTTCATTTGGTGCTTGGTTTATGAAATCCTCTAATACATTATCAAGAAAACGCATTATATCTTCTATGAAAAGCTCATTATCTTTCCATTCTTCGTAGTATTCAAGATTTACGGATGATAAACAACATACAGCAGTGCGCGACTTGTTCAGGTGATCGTAACCTGTAGTTAAAGTTATTTCACTGCATAGGTTTGACATTTTGATATCTAAATTGAGCTTTTTGTAAGGTTCTGGTTTATTGTTATTTGTTGCATTAAGAAAGATAATATAAGGTTCTCCAGTTTCAATTCTTGCTGTTAATATTTTAATCCATATATCCCGTGCTTTTACTGTTGAAATAACTTTATTGTTATGAGGGCTTATTAAATCCCATTCTTGATCATCTTCAACAGCTTGCATAAACTTATCTGTTACTATTACAGCATGATGTATATTTAATGCTTTGCGATTTGGGTCACCACCAGTTGGCTTACGTAAATCTAGAAACTCTTCTATTTCTGGATGCCATACAGGAAGATAAACTGCTGAGCTTCCTCTTCTTAAGGATCCTTGGCTGATTGCAAGCGTCAGAGCGTTTTGTACTACGATAAATGGCACAATTCCTGATGTTTTACCGCTACCTTTGACACTTTCACCAATTGAACGTAAATTTCCCCAATAACTACCTATTCCACCACCACGTGCAGCGAGCCAAACATTTTCATTCCATAGATCAACTATTCCCTTCAAGCTATCTTCAGTTTCATTAAGAAAGCAGGAAATAGGCAATCCTCTTTTGGTACCGCCGTTACTAAGTATTGGTGTTGAAGGCATGAACCACAAGTTGCTCATGTAATCATAAAGACGTTGTGCATGTTTTCTATCATCAGAATAGTAATTAGCAATACGTATAAAGAGATCTTGATAACTTTCATTTTCTATTAAATACCTATCCAATAGAACTGCTTTTCCAAAATCGGTTAATTTACTATCTTTTGCGTAATTAATAGTAATGTAATTCATAAGGCTCCTTTTATGATAATATAGAAATTTATTTGAGCGATTTCTCGATTAAGTTGTTGAATTTGTTTGTGGATGTTGTAATGCAAATAAGATACCATCAACCTGACTGCCATATATTTTACAGTAACTCATTTGACTTATTTGCATATTTGTTTCTTTTGCAACATGCTGAATATAATCTTCTGAATGACGAAAATAATCTCCTTTGTTTACAAAGTCAATACCTTTACCTTCCTTTCTTCTTACTAAACATACAATAACCCCTTTTTTGTTTGTCAATCCTTTTGCTAGTTCCAATTCTGCTAGAAAATCATGTAGATAGTGTAGCACTTCAGCAAAGATAATTACATCATACTGCTGGTTCTTCTCTTGTTTAAGAAACTCTTTCATTTCTGTATGTATTAACTCATCGTAAACAGGTTTACCTTTTATAAGGCATCCTCTTGCAATATTGAGCATTCTATTTGAGATGTCAATTCCTGTTATGCGACTTCTAATATTACTTATTTTTAGGAAGTGACCACATATTCCAGTACCGCAACCAAGGTCGAGTATATTCAGTTTAGAAGTGGAGTTGTTAAAGACTTTTGTAATTATCATGTGTACTAGTTCATGCCCTCTGTATTGTTTGGCAATTAGCCAATGCTCAACAAAATATTCACCTGTGTAATCAAAATATTGTTTTATGAGATTTTCAGGCAATTCTACGATATCTGATGTGTTTGTTATTTTTTTTAAGTAGTAAGAAGCTTCTTTGTGACTACTATCTAATTTTAGTGTCTTTGTTAAATAATTATAAGCTTTATTAGTATTTCCTACTGCAAAATGACATCTTCCAATATTATAACAGACTAGAGGTAAATTGGGGTAGAATATGCTAATTAACAAAAATCTTAACTTTGCATCTGATATATTACCTTTATAGAAGTGATATAACCCGATTTCAATGTTGGTATTTAACAGGTTTTTAGATTTTTCAAGAAACACTACAATTTCTTTATGGAGAGTATTATATTTATCCATAATGAAATTTTTTACTTTTTTAATATTTAATAAGCCAGTGAGCTTAGATATACAATTTAAAGCAAAGTTTTTTATAAAAGATAGATTACTTTTCATACATTAGAAATACTCCAAATGTTCATTTTCATTTTTAGGTAACTAATTTTAACACATTTTATCTTACAAAATATCTTTTTCATTAATTTTTCTGTACATATCAATTTGTCGAATATTTCTCAGATTGTACTGTTTAAGATTGCTGGTATATTGTTGTTGATAATAATAGGTAAATGTTTTGTGTAAAAAGGCGTTGACATATGATTTATCAGATTGTAACATATAAAAGATTAGTTTTTAGATGTTTGAAAAGTTTTATGGTAGAGATTATTTAATCTCAATTCAATTGTAAGTTAATATTTAACTCTGCATATTCTACATATAGTCAGATAAATAAATTATTAAGAGCACTTGATGGATGCCTTGGCGTTAAGAGGCGATGAAGGACGTGGCAGGCTGCGATAAGCTGTGGGAAATTGTCAACAAATTTTGATCCGCAGATTTCCGAATGGGGAAACCCAACTAGCTTAGCTAGTTATTATATACTAAGTATATAAAGCAAACTTGGTGAACTGAAATATCTAAGTAGCCAAAGGAAAAGAAATCAACCGAGATTCTGTTAGTAGTGACGAGCGAAAGCGGAAAAGGCTAGTGATTTAAAAATAAGAATTAGAATACTCTGGAAATGGTAACCATAGAAGGTGATAGTCCTGTATAAATAGAAAGTTTTTAAATCCTTGAGTAGAGCGGGGCACGTGAAATCCTGTTTGAATATGGGGGGACCATCCTCCAAGCCTAAATACTCCTTAACGACCGATAGTGAACAAGTACCGTGAGGGAAAGGTGAAAAGAACCCCGGGAGGGGAGTGAAATAGAATCTGAAATCAAGTGCTTACAAACAGTTGGAGCTCTATATCAATTTATTGATATTTAGAGTGACAGCGTACCTTTTGCATAATGGGTCAGCGAGTTAATCTATGAAGCAAGCTTAAGCCGGTAGGTGTAGGCGTAGCGAAAGCAAGTCTGAATAGGGCGTTTAGTTTTATGGATTAGACCCGAAACCAAGTGATCTAGTCATGACCAGATTGAAGGTATGGTAAAACATACTGAAGGATCGAACCAGTTAATGTTGCAACATTATTGGATGAGTTGTGATTAGGGGTGAAAGGCCAATCAAACTTGGAAATAGCTGGTTCTCCGCGAAATCTATTTAGGTAGAGCGTTGTATGTATGTTGTTGGGGGTAGAGCACTGGATAGACTAGGGGGATTCATCATCTTACCAAATCTAACCAAACTCCGAATACCAACAATTAATTATACAGCAGACACACTACGGGTGCTAAGTCCGTGGTGGAAAGGGAAACAGCCCAGATCACTATCTAAGGTCCCAAAATTACAGCTAAGTGGGGAAGGAAGTGGAAAAACCATTACAGCTAGGAGGTTGGCTTGGAAGCAGCCATCCTTTAAAGAAAGCGTAACAGCTCACTTGTCTAAATAAGTTTTTCTGCACCGAAAATGTACCGGGGCTAAAGCTGTATACCGAAGATGTGGGTGCTTATTAATTTCGATTAATAGGCGCGGTAGCGGAGCGTTCCGTAAGTCTGTGAAGGCGGTTTGTGAAAACTGCTGGAGATATCGGAAGTGAGAATGCTGACATAAGTAGCGTAAAAGAGTGTGAAAAACACTCTCACCAAAAATCTAAGGGTTCCTACGTTAAGTTAATCTGCGTAGGGTTAGTCGGTTCCTAAGGCGAGTCCGTAAAGGAGTAGTCGATGGCAATTAGGTTAATATTCCTAAACCTCTTAAGTGTGACGGGTTTTGTATTTGTATAGGTCTTATTGGATTGATCTATGCTTAAAAGAAGCTCCAGGAAATAGCACTTATATTTATGAGGCCGTACCGTAAACCGACACTGGTGGATGAGTAGAGTATACTAAGGTGTTGAAAGAATGATGTTGAAGGAACTCGGCAAATTATACCTGTAACTTCGGAAGAAGGGTAACCTGCTTTTAGGCAACTATGGGTAGGTGGCACAAAATAGGGAGTAGCGACTGTTTACTAAAAACACAGGACTCTGCAAACACGTAAGTGGAAGTATAGGGTCTGACGCCTGCCCGGTGCTGGAAGGTTAATAGGAGGGGTGCAAGCTCTGAATTGAAGCCCCAGTAAACGGCGGCCGTAACACTGACGGTCCTAAGGTAGCGAAATTCCTTGTCGGGTAAGTTCCGACCCGCACGAATGGCGTAACGATTTCTCCACTGTCTCCAACATCACTTCAGCGAAATTGAATTCCCCGTGCAGATGCGGGGTACCCGCGGTTAGACGAAGAGACCCCGTGCACCTTTACTATAGCTTTACATTGCTATTAAAAGTGTGATGTGCAGGATAGGTGGGAGACTTTGAAGTTATGGCGCTAGCTATAATGGAGTCAACCTTGAGATACCACCCTTTACACTTTTGATATCTAACTATGTTTCATTATCTGGAACTAGGACATTGTATGGTGGGTAGTTTGACTGGGGCGGTCGCCTCCTAAAAAGTAACGGAGGCGTGCGAAGGTAAGCTAGAGCTGGTCGGAAATCAGCTTGATAGTACAATGGCATAAGCTTGCCTGACTGCGAGGCTGACAAGCCAAGCAGAGACGAAAGTCGGTCATAGTGATCCGGTGATTCTGTATGGAAGGGTCATCGCTCAACGGATAAAAGGTACGCCGGGGATAACAGGCTGATGGTGTTCGAGAGTTCATATCGACGACACCGTTTGGCACCTCGATGTCGACTCATCACATCCTGGGGCTGGAGAAGGTCCCAAGGGTTCGGCTGTTCGCCGATTAAAGTGTTACGTGAGTTGGGTTTAGAACGTCGTGAGACAGTTCGGTTTCTATCTGCCGTGGGTGAAGGAAATTTGAGAAGATCTGACTCTAGTACGAGAGGACCGAGATGGATATACCTCTGGTGTACCAGCTGTTATGCCAATAGCATCGCTGGGTAGCTATGTATAGATGGGATAATTGCTGAAAGCATATAAGCAAGAAACCCTCTTCAAAAAGATTTCCCAATTAAGGCCGTGGAAGACTACCACGTTGATAGGCTAGGTGTGGAAGCATGGTAACATGTGAAGCTAACTAGTACTAATAGCCTGATTGATTTATTTCCTTTCTATATGTGTATATGCAGTGTTAAATATTAAATTGAAATTTGTTAAGTCAGAAATTTTTATTGACTTGGTGACTATAGCAAAAATGAACCACCCGATCTCATTTCGAACTCGGAAGTGAAACTTTTTAGCGCCGATGATACTTAAAAAGGGAAAGTAGGTCGTTGCCAAGTTTATAAAAATTTCTTTTTATTTATATCTGTTCAGTAGAGCGATGAAACAAGGTAAACATAGAGTAGCTGTGAGGTAATATAACTGATCTTTTAGAATTTTGCGAAAACTTTAAAATAAAAGTAGAAAATTTAAAAGTAGAATTTGTCACCTATTTGCAAATGAGGAGGAGAGATAGCAACATTTAACAAATCATCAAACAATTGATCTTCCGAAAATCAAACTTTATATAATTGAATATTAATTAGGTTGTTGGAGATGAGGAGAAAGAAGAAGTAGCAAACTACCAAAAAGCAGATACATTTGGTCCAATAGTTAGGTGATAATTGTAGCACTCAGTGGATTTTATAAAAATTCAAAACGTGAAAATTATAAGTGATGTTTTTAATGTGAATTGAAAGCGTATCAAATAGTGAATATAGAATTCCCTCAAAATGCAAAAAGGTGTATGAGCAAATCGAATAAGAAAAGTGAGGTTTTGCGCATCAACGTGTTATAATAAAGGTAAACTTGGTTAGTGCTGAAGCAATACTGCAAGTTTTAAAGGGAAAGAAGATTTAAAAGACAGTGTATGTTGCAATTGTAATAGTCGCTGACAGGTACTTTGAAACATAGCTGGACTATTGAAGTTAAAATTCTGGGCTGTTACTTAAAAAACGCATCCACTGAATTATTTATGCTAAAAAAAGCTTTATTAAAAAATGAAACAGAAGTGTAAGAAAGTTGCAAAACGTATAAGGTATTACTTGAAGCTACCTATCTGAAGCAACTGGAGCTTTTCAAGTTGCGAAAAATATTTTAAAATCTGAAAGAATGATGTGAAATTTTTTAAGTAAACCAGAAAGTATTCCACTATCGCGCTGAACAGCAAATTAGGCATTATATCATTTACTGTAAAAGCTCATATTTTACGTAATCAGAGCTAGGAATTTGAAAGGATAATTTCATTATACTTAACATGGAAACAAAGAGAACTATACAATCCCCTGCCTATCGTTTCTTGAACCACTCCCTTGAACGGGTACTTTTACTTTTATCAAACTATTCCCTTATTGTAATAAGTTGCTTCTATATTTAAATTTAGCAACTTCCCTCTAGGATTATCCTTATTTTGTTCTAAGTATTGGCTTTGTTCAAATGCCATTCCCCATTGTGTACGATAGCTAGACTTTCTATATTCATAAAAACTCTCTTCAGCATTATTTGTATCGAGCTTTTTATCTTCTTTTCTTATACTCTCTACCATCAAGCACCCACATCTATTAATTTATTTTAAAAAGTTTATTTATCTTATCATAAAAAATATATCTGTAAATACTTTAGTGAAAATTTCTTCTTATTTTATCTTTCTTTAAGCAAATATTGAGGTCTTTTTGTAAATTTTTATAGCCTGCTTGCATAATGTTTTTATGGGTTAGTATTATGTAATAGTATCCTACATTACTTATATTAGAAATGCTAACTTTAGCTAGCATTCGTAATTGCCTTTTTATTTTATTTCTTTTTGCTGCTTTTCCGACTTTTTTACTGATAGCCAGACCTACTCTAATAACATGAATATACTTTTCAGGTTCTCTTTCTTTTATAGCATATAGTGATATATATACCCCCCGATAAAAAAGACTGTCAGGTGCTAATCTGTTTTTAAAAGCAAAGGAAAACTCTTTTTTTTTATGCTTACTATGCGCATAATTTATTACACCCTAATGAGCGACGCTTATTAAGAATTTTTCTTCCAGCTTTTGTTGACATACGTGAACGAAATCCATGTTTGTGCTTTTTTTTTAAATTTTTTGGTTGAAATGTTCTTTTCATTGTTTTTATATTAATATAACTATTTATTTTAAATTATTTTTCTCTATTGTCAAATAATGGTCAACTTCTATGGCATTCTTGTTGAATAAAATTTGATATATGGAAAAATGAATTTAATTATAGGCGTACCTGTTTTACTAATCCTTTTATTTTGTTTGAGTAAGTTTCAAGCAGTAAGTAAAGTTAAGTCTTATATATATTTGAGTTGTATGTGGATGCTACCTTGTTTGTTAGCATTCTATGATGGTTATTTTATAACTTCTATTTCTATAGCGTTACTTTTTTTTATGCTGATTTTTATCTTTAAAGGTAAAAGAAATAAGATGGTAAAATTTTTGTTATTTATGGCTTTAGCAATATCACTTTTTATCACTTTATTTATAATGCTATCTATTTTTGTTCAGTCCATTTCTTTTTTTAATAAAGTAGCTATTTCAGAATTCTTATTTTGCTTAAAATGGAAGTATAATGTAGCTATTATTGGTGAAGGAGAGGTGGGGTGTTTTGGTATAGCGCCACTTTTAGTGGGGACATTACTTATAACTATTGTAGCAATGTTAGTTGCGGTGCCGCTTGGTTTATTTTCTGCAATATATATTAGTGAGTATGCGAGTGAAAAAGTGCGTTATGTTATTAATACAGCCTTACAGGTTTTGTCTGCTATTCCTACTGTTGTATATGGATACTTCTCAGTTGTATTTTTGTCTTTTTTTATAAAGCAGGTAGCGAATTTTTTTAATCTAAGTATACACTCAGAAAGTGCTTTGATTGCTGGTTTATCGATTGGAATAATGATTCTTCCTTTTATTATTTCTTTGCTTGAAGATGCTATAAGATCTGTTCCAAAAAGTTTACGTTATGGTTTTATGGCGCTTGGTGCAACACCAGCGGAAACTATATGGCATATAACAATACCTTATGCAATGCCTACAATTTTAAGTGCAGTTTTATTATCAATTTCAAGGGTGATAGGTGAAACAATGATTGTACTAATGGCTGTGGGAATCAATGCAAATTTGACCTTTAATCCTCTCAATTCAGTTACTACTATCACTGTACAAATTGCTACATTACTTACCGGAGATCAGGATTTCAATAGTGTGCAAACTCTTGCTGCTTATGCGCTTAGTTTGGTGCTGTTTGTTATTACTTGGCTATTGAATGCATTTGCACTATTTATAATGAAACGTAACTAGTAAGTGTTTTAATATTGCAAAATTTCTGTTAATAATATAAGATTTATTTTTTAGAAGTTCTTTTATAGAATTATAGTGTTAGGTGATGAAAGAGATGAATATAGGTAGAACGGTTAAGATAACTCAAGTAGTTGTTGATCTAAAATTTGAAGGCGAGTTACCTAAGATATTTAATGCTTTGAAAAGCAAACTAAAATGTAAGGGCAAGGAGCTAGTTTTAGAGGTTTCACAGCATATGGGTGACAATATAGTTCGTTGCATTGCTATGGATAGCACAGATGGTATGTCAAGAGGTGATGAGTTTGTTGATACAGGTGCACCAATATCAGTTCCGGTTGGGCGCTCAACTTTAGGAAGGATTTTTAATGTTGTAGGAGAGCTTATAGATGAGTGTGGTCCTTTAAAAGGAAAGTATAATTTAGAACCTATACATAGATCACCTCCAAGTTTTACCGAGCAGAAGATACAGGAAGAGGTTTTAGTTACAGGAATAAAGGTTATAGATCTTCTTGCTCCTTATCTTAAAGGAGGAAAAATTGGCTTATTTGGTGGAGCTGGTGTTGGTAAAACAGTTCTGATAATGGAGCTGATTAACAACATAGCAAAAGCTCATAAAGGATTTTCTGTGTTTGCTGGAGTAGGAGAGAGAACGCGTGAAGGTAATGATCTTTATAACGAGATGATTACTTCGAATGTAATAGATATAAATGAGCACGAAAAATCTCAAGCCGTTTTGGTTTATGGTCAAATGAATGAACCTCCTGGAGCAAGGGCTAGGATTGCTTTAACAGCACTAACTATGGCGGAGCATTTTCGTGATCATGAAGATCAAGATGTTCTATTTTTTGTAGATAATATCTTCCGTTTTACTCAAGCTGGCTCTGAAATTTCTGCTTTGCTTGGAAGAATACCGTCGGCTGTTGGTTATCAGCCAACTCTTGCGACTGATATGGGCGCTATGCAAGAGAGAATAGCCTCAACTACTGCTGGTTCTATTACTTCTGTACAGGCTATATATGTTCCTGCAGACGATTTGACCGATCCAGCTCCAGCAACGACATTCTCTCATCTTGATGCAACCACAGTGTTGTCAAGGCAGATAGCTGAAATGGGTATATATCCTGCTGTTGATCCACTTGACTCAACTTCTCAGTCTTTATCTGCTGAAATCATTGGTGAAGAGCATTATAATGTGGCTTCTGAAGTGAAACGTATATTGCAAACTTATAAGTCGCTGCAAGATATTATCGCAATACTTGGTATGGATGAACTATCTGATGAAGATAAAATTATTGTTGATAGAGCTCGTAAAATTCAGAAGTTTCTTTCTCAACCTTTTCATGTTGCGGAGGTATTTACTGGCATGTCTGGCAAATTTGTTTCACTTTCTGATACTATTTCTAGTTTTAAAGGAATTATTGAAGGTAAATATGATCACCTGCCAGAAGCTGCTTTTTATATGGTGGGAAGTATAAGTGAAGCAATAGAAAAGGCTGAATCAATAAAAGCTGAAGTTGGAGCCGGACATTAAAGATTATGAACACTTTTAAGGTGCAATTTTTTTCTCCTGATAATCGAATTTCATTCGATGAAGTGGTTTCGCTTTCAGTGAATGGGCTTGAAGGAGAGCTAGTGATTTTAGCTTACCATTCTCCTTACTTAATTTATTTATTGCCTGGTATAATTACTGTTCAAATGAGTAACCAGACAAAGGAAAAAGTTGTAATTGATAATGGTATATTAGAGGTTGCAAATAATAATTGTAGCATTATAACGAATCAAATTCAGGTTTTTGATCATTTGACTCATGATGAGGAATCATTAAAAAATAAGAGAGTTGGTATATATTTAAGTTATCTTGATGTCAAATCTCTTTAGGGGCTCTTTTTGTGTTCAAGAAATGAGTTTACTCTTGTCATTCCCACTTCAAGTAGCTGACACACAACTGTACGAACATTATGGTTCAGGGAAGATGTCATTCCAGTATCTTCCTTCTTGTCATCCCAGTGCGTGACACTGGGATCCAGATATAAAAAGTATTTGCAAATTATGCAGTAAACAATAGTTCTTAAGGACATATGTCAAAAACAATGTCCAAAAACTAGATCCCAGTGTCACGCACTGGCATGACATTGTTTATTATGTGCCGTATTGCAATGTTCGTACAGCTATGTGTTACACTACTCGGATGACAAGAGGGGCTACTTGAATAAAGAAGCCGCTGGTTTCATGTGCATCTTTAAACATTTCCACGCTGACTTTGGCTACACACCTTTAAGGGACTGCTGGTTAAGTCTAGAAGTGAATTACAGTGATCGCTATGAAATGCGCTATCAAGGCTTAAAGACCTAGATTTTTTTTCTGAATCATCAATTTTCTCTGTAAGCTGGTAAAACATTTTTGAATTATTATCAAAAACTTCCTTTTTATTAACAAGTACTTGATCAACTACTGGACTTAACAGTTCTACTTGGCTATTTAAGTATTGCACTGTACCTTTTAGCTCTTTTCTTTCTCCAGTTATTCTTTCAATTTCCAGAGCTTTATTTCCAATTATTTCTGTCAAGTGCTCATTACATTCTTCCAATTCTTTAATCTTTGTCAGTAATTGATTCTCTTTTGTTTCTTCTCTCTTCTGCGACAACTGTTGCTTATACTTCTTAATTTGCTCATCTTTAAGCTCTACCTTGTTCTTTAACTCTTCATATTCCTGCTTTAGCTGATCTACCTCTTGTTTATAAGATTTCAGATTTGTGTTGTGCTCATCATATGAGAGTAGAATTGTACATTTTAAATCCTGTATATTTTTCCAATTTTCATTTAATATATCTTCTGTTTCCTCTTCCGCTTTTTTAAACTGTTTCAATTTATTTTCCAGTTCTTTATTTTTTGTATTAGCAATTGTTAACTTTTTCTCTAGATCTTTCTTTCCTTCATGTGCACTTTCAAGTTCTTGTATTTTCTCTTGCAGCTCTGTTGATATATTTTCTAGCTTCTCATCTTTTTGTGTTAGTCCAATTTGCAATTTTACGTTTTTTTGCTTTTCTTCTTCAAGTTTATTCTGTAAATCACTATTGCACTTCTCTAATTCTTCAATTTCTTGTTTAGCCTCCATGAGTTCCTGTTCTGATTTTTTTTGCTTTATTATGCAATTACTTAACAGCTGGTCTAATTCCTCTTGCAATTTTCTTACCTCACTTGTCAACTCTTCTTTTTCTGCATTAGCAACTTCCAGCTTTTTCTTCAGGTCTTTCTTTTCTTCATATGCACCTTCAAGTTCTTGCGCTCTTTCTTGCAGCTCTGTTGACATATTTGCTAGCTTTTCATTTTTTTGTGTTAGTTCAGCTTGCAATTTTGCATTTTTTTGCTTTTCTTCTCCAAGTTCATTCTGTAAATCACTATTATGCTTTTCAAATTCTTGCTTGGCCTCTTCGAGCCTATGATGTAAATTGTTCCTCAGTTCATTTAATTCTCTAATTTCTTGCTCAGCTTTTGTAAGCTTTTGATCTAGTTGTTGTGAATTAACTTCTGTTTGAGTTGCAATTGCCTGAGTTGCAATCTGCTGTGGATTAACCTCTGATACATTGTTGCTAGTGAAAGAAAGAATAGGATTGCTTTTAGCATCATTTTCAAGATCTTTCATCTTTTCGTCTTGATTGATTACGATATGTTCGTTATTTTGCAGATTACTAACAGCCGGTGCAATGTTAGCATTTTTGTTCTTTTTCAATAATGCTTTTACAGCGTCATGTAGAGAGAGACCTTGAATATATAATTCTTCACTTTGTCTTATTAATTCCAAAAACTCCTCAGGTGGCGATTCAAAATCTTTACCATTAAACTGTAGTACTTTAGTTATACCAGAATTACTTACATTCATAACCATAGCACAGGTAAAAGTTTTCCCATCCTTGTCCTGCACAGGCCAAGTGCTTGTCATTTCATAATATGCACCCTCTTTAAATTCATAATGTCTTTCCTTACCTTTTCGGTAAGCGTATATGTCATGCTTTTTATCGCAATAGATATTCAATGTGCTAATATCCCTTTCTTGCTGTAAGATATCACTAATTCTTATTGGCTCACTTCTATTGTAATTAATAAGATTAATGTTTAACACTTTATCAGAATTGTTAGTTTTTACATAAAAAGCTCGAAGGTCTATGTCTTTGTCTCTAAAATACTTACTTACAGCTTTTTTTGCCTGATTTGCTAATTCTATAAAGTTTTTTTTAAAGCTCTTGTTGAAAGATAGATCTATATATGCTTGCTTAAAATTTTCATCATTTGTTAAATCCATGAGCAAGTCATAAACCTCCCATTTTTTCTGACAATGTTCTTCTAAAACAGTAATGCTATTTTTTCTTTTCAGCTCTGCTAATATGTTTTTTAATGTCGGGAAATTTGTTGACATAGTATACCCCTTATTATTATTGTTCTGATAATATATTTACTTTAGGAGTGATTAACTCCTTTTATATTAACCTTTTTGTTTATTGTTCCTCACTACCTATTTGTGTTACTATACTAATAGTAGCACTAAGTTTTAGGCTATGCAAGAATTTCTATTGAACGTAAAGCTAGTAAACTTCAGAAATTGGTTATGCTAATTTTGTTAATAAAATGCAACCAATTAAGGAAAGCGCTATACTGTGTCTCAGTGCAATATTTTCTTTCCTAACGGACTGAAAATTGAGTTGAGTTAAAAATCCGATTTTATTTAATACTTTTCAAAGATGACAATATTTTGTAAAAATAGGTTTTTAATAGGACAATAATATGGAAATTTTTCTTGATAGTGTTGATTTGAATGAAATTAAGGAGCTAAAAGAGTTCATTGATGGTATAACAACTAATCCTTCTTTAATAGCAAAATCTGGACATAAAGATAAGTACGAAGATTTAGTAAGCGAAATATGTTCTATTATAAAAGGACCTGTTAGTGTTGAAGTTGTTGCAGATAGCCATGAAGATATGGTTAAGGAAGGCCTTAAGTTAGCGAAAATCGCTAGTAATATCGTAGTAAAGTTACCTCTTACACATGAAGGATTAATTTCTTGTAAAAAGTTGTGGACAGAACATAAAATACCTGCTAATATCACATTATGTTTTTCTCCTGGACAAGCACTGTTTGCCGCTAAGGCCGGTGCTTGTTTTATTTCTCCCTTTGTTGGTCGCCTTGATGATATAAGCTATGATGGCTTATCGCTAATAGAAGATATATGCACTATATATTCTAATTATAATTTTAAGACAAAAGTTCTTGTTGCATCAGTAAGAAGTCCAGCACATGTAATAGAAGCTGCACGGCTCGGTGCTCATTCAATTACTGTGCCAGCAAAAATACTTAGACAGTTAATTAATCATCCACTTACTGATCAAGGGCTCGCAATATTTGAAAAAGACTGGGGCGTAAAACAATAAATGACATTGCTAAAAAAGACATAAAAACACAATAATTTATATAAAAAGGACATAGGTACCATCTGTCCTTTAAAGACATGTAGGTCAATGATATGCGTAATTCAGTGTTTTAAACATGATAGTCCTCCACTAATAAAAAAGATTGAGAAAAATGTATACAGCTACGACCGAAGTATAGCTAAAATATATTTTAACTGAAGATTATAAATTAATTGAATTGAAAAGTCTGCAGACGAAGATAGATTCCGAGCTCTAGAACACCTTCACTGTGCATGGTAACAAAACTATTAGAGTTTGTCAAGTAATTTTTTATCGTAATTTTACAAACTTGCCATGCCAGTAATTATATCCAGTTAAATTTGTAAAGTAATACAGTGTTTTCGATAGTTATAAAAAAGCTGGATTTCAGTACTGGAGTAACATTTTGGAAATTGGGATGAAAAGAGGGAAAGTACTGGTTTGAAATTAAGTTTTCTGGATTCCAGTGCTGGAATGACAAGAGAGGAGCTCCAGGTACAGCTGTTACCTATAGAATGGCAGTACTAGAATGATAACAAACTGAATGACATATTTATCTCTATACAGATGTACATCACGCACCGATTTCCATTCAAGGTAATGTCATTCCAGCATTGGAATCCAGTTAGATTTGCGAGTATAAAAGTAATACAACATTTTTGATGATGGAAGCCATTACTAGGATAACAAGAAAGGAAGTGCTGATTTCAGTGTTTATATGTTAGCCATGCATCTAAAAATTTATAAACAAAAGATTACACTTCACAACTTTGTGATGGAATAAGTTTTTCAATGCTGTTGACGCAAAACT
The DNA here is from genome assembly GCF_006334525.1 of Wolbachia endosymbiont of Leptopilina clavipes. Classification (NCBI taxonomy): domain Bacteria; kingdom Pseudomonadati; phylum Pseudomonadota; class Alphaproteobacteria; order Rickettsiales; family Anaplasmataceae; genus Wolbachia; species Wolbachia endosymbiont of Leptopilina clavipes. The sequence continues at coordinate 21,840 of NZ_QJHA01000026.1, read as the reverse complement.
CAGTTGTATTATTAGCTATTTCATCGAATTTATCATTTATATCCTTACCTATTTTTTCATCTTTAATATATTCATACAGAGCTAAAATAGCTATAGTTGAACATATTGCGATGAAATCAACTTTTGCTGTAATAAGTAATGATATCCCACCTGCAAGTATGGACACTGCTCCAATAGCTAGGTTTATAATTTTATTTTGTGTTGATTGATTCTCTTTATCCTCTAAAACGTTTGATATTGCTTTTGAGGCAATTTTTATTGCTATTGCTGTAGTTGAGATTATAACAAACATCATAGCTACTTTTGCTAAGAGAAAAATTGATGGTAGCATTATTACAAGAAACAGTGAAGCACCTCCTATAAATAACCATTTCTCATTTATTTTTTTAGACTGATCTGTATTATTAGGCATTGCAACCCTCCACTTTCATTAACAGTTTATTCATATAATATGAAACATGCGATAGTCAAGATGTTTTTGTGTGGAGAAGCTTGCGATTGAGTTTTGAAGAGCTTTAGCTTTACAAGATGGTAGATTTGGTGATTATCGTAAGATTCTTGCAGTCATCTTAGTGGGAAGAATTTGTAAAATATGAAAAAATAACCGCCAGAAAATTGGAAACGCTATAACTTTCTTTCCTTTAAATATACTTTTAAAATATATGCTGCAGCTTTTTCTGGCTCCCATATGAAGGGAAGTGGTTTATTAGACTTAAACATATCTGTTTTTACTGGCCCTGGCATTATGATGATAAACTTTGTGCTACTGTTAGCATATTGGTTTTAGTGATTGAAAACAACTTTTTAGTGCTGCTTTGCTGGCACAGTATGCAGAAGCATGTGGTGTTGCATGCATAGCAACAAGAGAAGATATAACCGCAAAAGTTGCCAAGGAATTATGATGAATCCATTCTTCAATCCAGTTGATAACGCCAAAATAATTGGTTTCAAATGTTTTTCTATGAATGTTGGTATGAAACTTATCTTCTATTTCGCCACATCCTGCATTAAGAAAAAAGAGATTTGGTATAATATTTTGCTTTTTTAAAAAATCAGACGAGTTTTTAATATTTTCACTTTTGCTTACATCACATGTTATAGGTAAAAAATTACTACCTAATTCTTCTTTTAATTTTTCCAGTTTTTCAGTGCGCCTTGCAATGCCAACCACAAACCATCCATCTTTAATGAGCAACCGTGCTAGACTTTCTCCAATGCCAGATGATGCTCCTGTAATGAGACAAGTTTTTCTATCCATGTGAATTTACATAACGTGAAGTATGAATGTAATGACTATTGCCTATTCACACAAGTTAAGTTTGCTATAATTTTGCTAAATAATAAAAAAAAGAAAGCTACTTATAATTTTGAATTTTATATAAACTTAAAGGGAAGTTTAGTATTTGCTTACTTGTAATTTAAAATTCTTATATAATATTTTAAATGAGTTGAGAGAATTAAATGCAGGATGCAGCTTTAGTTTTACAAGATGGCAAGTGCTTTTTAGGAAAATCGGTAGGTAAAAGAGGCAAATGTATAGGTGAAGTTTGTTTTACCACTGGTATGACAGGTTATCAGCATACTATAACCGATCCTTCTTTTGCTGATCAAATAATAGCGTTCACTTTTCCTCATATTGGTAATGTTGGAATAAATCACAAAGATAATGAAGGAGAAAAAGTTTTTGCAAGTGGTGTGGTTATGCGTGAACTTTCTCCTATGTCTCACTCTTCTTCATATATTAGTTTAAATGATTGGTTGGAGAAAAATAATGTAGTTGGGATATCGGGAATTGATACTAGAGCTTTGACGAGATATTTGAGAAAACATGGATCTCAAAATGGAATGATATGTCCGTCAAGTGAGGCGTATATATTAGATGAATTGAAGAAATACAAATCTGTAAATGGAATAGAAATAACTAAGAAAGTCAGTTTAAGTAATAACTTTCAAAGCGCTCTTAATGCAAAATATAGGATTGTAATTGTTGATTTCGGTATAAAAAATAGTATAATCTCACGCTTAGTAGAGCTTGATTGTACGGTTGAATTAGTCAAACCAGATACAGGTTTTGCTCACAAAATATTAAGCATGAATCCAGATGGTATAGTGCTTTCAAATGGCCCTGGTGATCCACAAGAGATAGGAGAGAGTGTAATTTCAGAAATAGAAATTATTGTGAAATCTAAAATACCAGTTTTTGGCATATGCCTGGGCCATCAATTACTTGCAGTTACTTTGGGAGCAAAGACTGTCAAGATGGATATTGGTCATCGAGGGAGTAATCATCCAGTTTATGATCTGGAGAGTAAAAAAGTTGAGATAACTAGCCAAAATCATGGTTTTGTTGTTGATTCAGCTTCTCTTCCAAGTAACGTTGAAGTTACTCATATTTCTCTATTTGATAATAGTGTAGAGGGGATAATGATGAAGGATTACCCAGTCTTTTCTACTCAATACCATCCAGAAGAAGCGCCAGGTACGCATGATTCACATTATTTATTTGGGCGTTTTATTGACAATATTTTGTTATATAAAAGTAAAATCTAACTGATTTCAGTTAGATTAGCTTTTATTACTTGATCTTTTGGATTTGGATGTTTAATATTAGGAATAATAAAACTTAAGTTAAGGTAGTGTTCTCTTAACAGATTTTTGTGGAGGAGTGACCGAGTGGTTAAAGGTAACAGACTGTAAATCTGTCCGCATTGCGTACGTAGGTTCGAATCCTACCTCCTCCATTGTGCGGGTATAGCTCAATGGTAGAGCTCTAGCCTTCCAAGCTAGTGACGTGGGTTCGATTCCCACTATCCGCTCTTTTTTTGTTGTATTTATATAAAATCAACATATTATTTATTGATGTATTTGTATTTTAGGTAGAAGAGTTAAGATTATGACAGCGATAGTAGAAGCATTTGGAAAGCCGCATGTAAACGTGGGAACGATAGGACATGTGGATCATGGGAAGACAACGTTAACAGCGGCGATAACAAAGCATTATGGTAATTTTGTAGCATATGATCAAATAGATAAAGCGCCAGAAGAAAGAAAGAGAGGTATAACAATAGCAACAGCACATGTTGAATATCAAACAGAAAAGAGACACTATGCACACGTTGATTGCCCTGGACATGCTGATTATGTAAAGAATATGATAGTAGGTGCAGCACAGATGGATGCAGCGATATTGGTAGTGTCGGGGGTTGATGGGCCGATGCCACAAACGAGAGAGCATATATTGCTGGCAAAACAGGTGGGTGTTGGATATATCGTGGTATATATAAATAAAGCTGATGTTGCTGATGCTGATATGATAGATTTGGTAGAAATGGAAGTGAGAGAGTTGCTGAGTAAGTATGGATTTCCAGGTGATGAAGTGCCTGTGATAGTTGGGTCTGCGTTAAAAGCATTAGAGGATGATAGTAGTGAGTATGGAAAGAAATCAATAGATAAATTGATGGAGAAGTTAGATGAGTATGTGGCAGTACCTCCAAGGCCTGTAGATTTGCCGTTTTTGTTGCCAATAGAAGATGTATTTTCAATATCGGGCCGAGGGACGGTAGTAACAGGAAGAATAGAGAAGGGGGAGATAAAGGCAGGGGATGAGATAGAGATAATAGGTCTGAAAGCGACGCAAAAGACGATATGTACTGGTGTTGAGATGTTTAAGAAGTTGCTAGATAAGGGAAGTGCAGGACTCAATGTAGGAATACTACTAAGAGGAACAAAGAGAGAAGAAGTGGAGAGAGGGCAAGTATTGGCAAAACCAGGGACAATAACCCCGCATAAGAAATTTAATGCGGAGGTGTATATATTGAAGAAAGAAGAAGGAGGAAGGCATACACCATTTTTTGGAAATTATCAGCCACAGTTTTATTTAAGGACAACGGATGTAACTGGGAGCATAAAATTGCTAGATGGAAAGGAGATGGTAATGCCAGGGGACAATGTAAGTATAGAAGTGGAGTTGCAAGTACCAATAGCAATGGATAAAGGATTACGTTTTGCGATAAGAGAAGGTGGTAGAACTGTTGGTTCTGGCGTTGTTTCGGAAATTTTAGAGTAAACTTTGAATTATAGGAGTGTAGCTCAATTGGTAGAGCGCTGGTCTCCAAAACCAGAGGTTGTAGGTTCAATTCCTATCGCTCCTGCATTAATATTATGGTAGAAATGTTAAAAAACCTGTATGTTTTTTTTTGCGATATAAAGCAAGAAATAAGGAGAATTGCTTGGATAAAAAAACAGCAGGTATTGTCATCTTTGTTTATTGTAATAACTGTTATATTATGCTTTTCGATTTTCTTTTGCTTCGTAGATTTTATGTCTCTTTACGTCATTAAGACTTTATTTGGAATTATTTATGGAATATAAGTATAAATGGTATATCATTAAAGTCGATTACGGGTATGAGAAGGATATATGCGAGTTGGCAACCAATACTGTTTACTTTAAGGAGGTGTTTATTCCTTATCAGACAGTATGTGATGTAAAATCTGATATAAAAGAGTTATGTGAAGTATATATATGTATGCATCTGTGTGATGAAAGCAAAAATATTTTGAATCAAATGACTGGGTTTTGTGGTGATGAGTCTGGTCATTTTGAGATGATTTCAGATGATGGGGTAATTTTAAAACGTAAGGAATTTAATAGATATAAGTGGTACATTTTAAGAGTTGCCTCTAATTATGAAGAGAAAGTGCGCCAATATATATTAGAAAATTCTATGAGATTGAATATTAATAATTATTTTAATAGGGTTTTTATTCCTTGTGAAGAATTAAGTGAGATGGATTTAAAATCTAAAAAAAATGCTAAACGAAGGAAGTCCTTTCCTGGTTATGTCTTTTTATACATGAATTTATGCGATGAGGTATTAAATTTTATTAATAATATACCAAAATCTCTTAAGGTTTATGGATTTTTGAAAAATGGTAATGTTCCAAAGGTGATTGAGGATAATGAGATTCGCTCAATGTGTAGTGCGCTTTACAATGCTCAAGAAACGAAAAAGTTGAGTTATGGTTATGAGAAAGGTGAAAAAGTAAAAATTAATGATGGTCTTTTTCAAAATTTTACTGGTAAGGTAGATATGGTAAATGATGAGAAAAAAATTATTAATATTGAAGTATCAATCTTAGGTAAGCCAACAATAATAGAGCTTGATTTGGCTCAAGTAGAGAAAATAGAGGATTAATTATGAGTAATGTAGTTGCTAAGATTAACTTGCTTATGGAAGCTGGAAAAGCAGTTCCAGGACCGAAAATTGCTTCAGTACTTGGCCCGCGTGGTATACCTGTTCCTAAATTTTGTGAAGCTTTTAATAAAGCTACTAGCGCTGCTAACGCTAGTTATAAAGTAGGTGATTTAGTAACAGTGAGAATTTCCATAAAGGATGATCGCTCTCATGATTTTACTGTCAGCGGTCCGCCTGTGGCTTATTTGCTTAAGCAGGAAGCTAAATTAAGTAAAGGTTCTGGTAATTCTGGTAAAGAATTAGTGGCTAAATTATCTATGTCTGCTATCATTAAAGTGGCAAAGTGTAAGATGGTTGATATGAAAGTGGATAATGAAGATTCAGCAGTGAAGATGGTTATAGGCACTGCAAAATCTATGGGTATAGAAGTTGTGGAAGGTTAGGTAAATGAGTACATATAATAATGATTTTAAGCAGTGTTTGGAGAAGATTGTTGAGTCTGCTTCAGCAAAATTTAATGAATCAGTTGATATCGCAGTCAATTTAGGTGTAGATTCACGTAAATCTGAAGAGCAGGTGCGTGGTACAGTAGTGTTGCCTAAAGGTATCGGGAAGAATATTAAAGTAGCTGTTTTTGCTCAAGATAAATATTTATTAGAAGCTGAAAAAGCTGGTGCTGATATTACAGGAGGGGAAGATTTAATTGAAGAGATAAAAAAAGGTAGAAAGTTGAATGTTGATTGGTGCATCACTACTCCTGATTTCATGGCAAAAATCACTCCTATTGCAAAAGTATTGGGTGCTAAAGGGCTGATGCCTAACCCTAAATTTGGTACTGTGACTTCTAATATTGCTGAAGCTACTAAAACCATTAAGTCTGGTCAAATAAAATTCAGGACGGATAAAAATGGGGTTATTCATGGTAAATTAGGAAGTATTAAATTTGATATTGATGATTTGCTGGAAAATTTAAAAGCCTTTCTTAAAGTAATTAGAGACAATAAACCTGCTTCTGTGAAAGGAGTTTACTTTAAAAGCGTTTTTTTAAATTCAACTATGGGTAAAGCTCATAAAATAAACAAAGTAGAAGATATAATTTAAGGGAGCAAAATTGTGAAGCGTAAAGATAAGGATGAATTTATACAAAACATAATGAATGTGTTTGTAAATAATGATTTCTTAATATTGGTAAATTTCAAGTCTATGAATGTTAGCAATTCATTAATTCTTAGGAATAGTCTAAAATCTGTAATGGGTGGGATGTTAGTAGTTAAAAATACTCTAGCTTGCTTGGCTTTGGAAAGGACTGGTAAATTTTCTTATTTATCAGGTAAATTTTCTGGTTCTGTTGCTATTATATATTCTAGTGCTATAGTAGAAGCTGCAAAGTTAATAGTTGATTTTATTAATGCTAACAAAGAAAAAATGTCTGTGATTTGTGCGGCTCATATAAATGAATTGTTAACAGTGGAAGATGTTAACAAATTGGCTAAGCTTCCCTCTCTGGATGAATTGCGTATTAAAATTATGCGTTTAATATCTTATGATATTCCTGCTCGGTTAGCATTGTCTGTTAATTCATCTTCTATGAGGCTTATGAGAGTTTTGGATTACTATAGTTCTAAAAAATAAATTTGTTGTTAAATAAGGTGGTCAGTATGAATAATGTAACAAGTGATTTGGTTGATAAAATATTATCTTTAAATCTATTAGAAGCTTCTGAACTTGTAAAAGTTCTAGAAGAAAAAATAGGGTTGCCTAGTGGTTCTTTTCTTGGTGGAGCTGTTGGTGCTGGGGTGCCTATTAGTGATAATGCTAATGCTCCTGTTGCTCAAGAAAAAGCTGAATATAAAGTTGTAATCAAAGAGATTGATGCAAGCAAAAAAATAGGAGTGATTAAAGCTATTAGAGAAGTTAATTCTACATTGAATTTAAAAGAAGCGAAAGAATTAGTTGAGTCTTTACCCAAAGATTTGACTGCTAATGTTTCTAAAGACGAAGCAGAAAAAATAAAGCAAAAACTTATTGAAGCAGGAGCAACTAAAGTTGAGCTTGAATAAAATGTTAGTATATTAATTTTATGTTGATATAGCTCTTTTAATTAGTGAAGGTATTTTAATGGTTGATTCTTCTTATATGTGTGCTTCTAGTGCTTTTGTTCCTAGAGTTTCTTATTCCAGGTCGATTGATTTAAAAGATTCTTTGTTGGATTTGGTTAAAGTCCAAAAGGGGTCATATAATTCCTTTACTCCTAATAATGAAAGTAATGAAAGACTTGAAGCTATCTTTCATACAATTTTTCCAATATCTGATCCTTTGCATAGGGCTACTATCGAATTTTTGAATTGTAGGGTAGATGATCTTAAGTATAGTGAGTCTGAATGTATAAAACGTGGTATAACTTTTTCTGCTCAGGTTATTGCTTCTATACGTCTTGTTATTATGCAGGATGGTGTTTCTCTTGAAAAATATCAAGAGATTAAAGAAGATGATGATCATTCTAAGCTTGCAACTGTTATAAAATCTGCTGAAGAGCGGGAGGTTCGCTTTTGTGAACTGCCTATGATGACTGATAAAGGTACTTTCATCATCAATGGCGTAGAGAAAGTTATCGTTTCACAAATGCATAGATCTCCTGGAGTCTTTTTTGATAGTGATAAGGGAAAAACTTACAATTCTGGCAAATTGATCTATTCTGCTAGAGTTATTCCTTATAGAGGTTCTTGGCTTGATATTGAGTTTGATGTTAAAGATCATTTGTATTTTCGTATTGATAGAAAGAGAAAGTTGCCAATATCAGTTTTATTAAAGGCTTTGGGCTTATCAAATAATGACATACTTAATAAATTTTATGAAAAAATAGAGTATATAAAACATAAAAGTGGCTGGAGAGTACCTTTTTCCCCTGATAAATTCAAGGGAGTGAGGCTTCCTTTTGATTTAAAGAATGTTGAAGGCAATGTGTTACTTAAAGCTAATGTTCGTATTACTTCAAAATTAGCTAAAAATCTATATGATAACGGATTGAAAGAGTATCTAATTCCTTATGATTCTATATGTGGTTTATTTCTTGCAGAAGATTTAATAGATAGTGCTAGTTCTACAAAAGTCTTATCTGCTGGTGAATCTATAAAATTAGAGGATATAAAAAAGCTTGAATTATTATCTATAGATAAAATATCAGTGTTGAACATAGATAATGTTTCTGTTGGACCTTACATATTAAACACACTTTTCTTAGATGAAAACATGTCTTATGAGAACGCTCTATATGAAATATATAAGGTTTTGCGTCCTGGTGAAGTTCCTGTTTTAAAGATAGTAGAGGAGTTTTTTCGTAATCTTTTCTTCAGTCCGGAATATTATGATTTGTCTAACATTGGTAGATTAAAACTTAACTCTTGCCTTGGGTTAAATTATGAGGAAAATTTAACTACTTTAACACATGAAGACATTATTGAAATTATAAGAAAAATAGTATTGTTACGTGATGGTCAAGGATCTGTAGATGATATTGATCATTTAGCAAATAGAAGAGTCCGTTCAGTTGGAGAGTTTATAGAAAATCAATTTAGAACTGGATTATTAAAATTGGGACGGGCAGTAGTTGATTCTATGTCTACTTCTAGTTTAGATAAAGTCTCTCCATCTGATTTTATAAATCCAAAAGTGTTAACCAATGTCTTAAGAGATTTTTTCAACTCTTCCCAATTATCTCAATTTATGGATCAGACTAATCCATTATCTGAAATAACACATAAAAGAAGGTTGTCAGCGTTAGGTCCTGGTGGTTTAACAAGAGAGAGGGCGGGATTTGAAGTGCGTGATGTTCATCCAACTCATTACGGAAGAATTTGCCCTATTGAAACTCCTGAGGGGCAGAATATAGGCTTAATTAATAGCTTAGCTATATACGCTCGTATTAATAAATATGGGTTCATTGAAAGTCCTTATAGGAAAGTAGTTAATAAGGTTGTTACTGATCAAATTGAGTATCTGTCTGCTATAGATGAAGGTTTATATTATATAGCCGATACCAGCGCAAAGCTTGATGAGAACAACTGCTTTGTTGATGATATGTTATACTGTAGGTATGCTGGTACCTTTGTAATGGTAAATAGTAATCAAGTAAGTTACATTGATTTATCTCCTAAGCAGGTAATATCGGTTGCTGCTTCTTTAATTCCATTTTTAGAAAATGATGATGCTAATAGAGCGTTAATGGGTTCAAATATGCAGCGTCAAGCTGTACCTTTATTGAAGCCTACTGCTCCTTTGGTTGCTACTGGCATGGAGTCTTTCGTAGCTTCTGGCTCTGGTGCTGTAGTTTTAGCAAAACGTGGTGGCATAGTTGACAGCTCAGATAGTAACTCTATAGTTATACGTGCTTTTGACAAAGGAGGAATTAACTACTTGGATGTAGATATTTATCATCTAAGAAAATTTCAGCGTTCTAACCATAATACTTGTATTAACCAGAAACCACTGGTGCATGTAGGTGATTGTGTTAAGGAAGGTGATGTGATAGCTGATGGTCCTGCTATTAATAACGGTGAATTGGCACTTGGCCAAAACTTGCTAGTCGCTTTTATGTCTTGGCAAGGTTATAATTTTGAAGACTCAATCATTATTTCTAGTGAAGTTGTTAAAAAAGATCTATTTACTTCTATTCATATAGAAGAATTTGAATGTGTTGTACATGACACTCCTTTAGGGTCGGAAAAAATAACTCGTGCCATACCCGGTGTTAATGAAGAAAATCTTTATCACTTGGATGATAGTGGTATAGTAAAGGTTGGTACAAGAGTTGGTCCAGGTTATATTTTGGTGGGGAAAGTTACACCTAAGCATTCTCTTTCATTGCCTCCTGAGACAAAATTGTTAATGACAATTTTTGGTGAAAAGTCATTTGATTGTGTGGATTCCTCTTTATATACATCTCCAGATATTGAAGGGATAGTGATTGATGTGCAGGTCTTTACACGCAGAGGGGAAGAAGAAAACGAAAGGGCGTTTCTTATTAAGCAAAAAGAGGTAAATGATTTTGAGAAAGAGCGGGACCATATAATCAATGTTATTAATCAATATTTCTATGATGAATTAAGAAAAATTCTTATTAATTCTGGCTCGCAAGATCGAGAAAGTATTAATTTTATTGAACGTGAGGGATGGTGGGATATAGGATTGAAAAACCAATCTATTTCTAAGCAAGTTGAGAGCTTAAAAAAAGATTTTGATGAAAAAGTATCACATGCGATAGCAAACTTTAAGCGAAAAGTAGAAAAATTGCATGAAGGCTATGATCTACCTCAAGGTGTGTCGATGTCAGTAAAAGTTTTTATTGCTGTAAAACATAGTTTGCAGCCAGGGGATAAAATGGCTGGTAGACATGGAAATAAAGGTGTGATTTCTCGAGTTGTTCCAGTAGAAGATATGCCTTATTTAGAAGATGGTACTCCTATTGATATTATTCTTAACCCTCTTGGCGTTCCTTCGCGAATGAATGTAGGTCAAATATTGGAAACGCATGTAGGTTGGTCTTGTAAAAAATTAGGAGAAAAAGTAGGCAATATTCTTGATGAGATCAATAAAATCAAACGTGCTTTTTGTGAGGCAATTAGATCTCTCAGTGATGATGATTTTGAAAAATTTGCAGCATTATATCTTGATAATAAAAAATTTGAGGATATTAATGATGATGAAATAACGGCTTCTATTTTAGATACGCCTAATAAGGATGAATTAAATAATGAATTGACTACATTAGTAGAGAATTATTTCAACTCTTGTAAAGATGCACACAGTAGTTTACGTCACTTCCTGATTGAGGTTTATAGTTGTGGCAGTAATTTATCTATTTGTAATAACATTCGCGATATTAATGATAATCACCTCATTGAATTTGCGTATAAGTTGCGTGATGGCATTCCTGTTACTGCACCTGTATTTGAAGGTCCAAAAGATGAACAAATAGTAAAGCTATTTGAACTTGCTGGATTGGATAACTCTGGGCAAGTTGTATTATATGATGGTTGCTCGGGTGAGAAGTTTGATCGCAAAGTTACAGTTGGTTACATGTACATGCTTAAGTTGCATCACTTAGTAGATGGTAAAATTCATGCGCGTTCAGTAGGACCTTATAGTTTGGTTACTCAACAACCTCTTGGAGGAAAGTCTCATTTTGGTGGTCAGCGTTTTGGTGAAATGGAATGTTGGGCACTGCAAGCCTACGGTGCTGCTTACACTTTGCAGGAAATGTTAACTGTGAAGTCTGATGACATTAATGGCAGGGTTAAGATTTATGAATCGGTAATAAAAGGTGACAGTAACTTTGAATGTGGAATTCCTGAATCCTTTAATGTCATGATAAAAGAGTTGCGTTCCTTGTGTTTTAATGTGGATTTGAAGCAAAATGACATAGTAATTGAAGATATATCTCACACTAATATCGCACAATCTTTTAATGAGGTTAGCATTTCCATTGCTAGCCCTGAAAGTATTAAACGTATGTCTTATGGAGAGATAACAGATGTTTCAACTGCAAACTACCGTACATTCAAAGTTGAGAAAGGTGGATTATTTTGTCCTAAAATTTTTGGTCCTGTCAATGATGATGAATGTTTATGTGGAAAGTACAAAAAAAGAAGACATAGGGGCCGTATATGCGAAAAATGTGGAGTAGAAGTTACATCTTCTAAAGTAAGAAGAGAAAGAATGGGTCATATAGAGCTTGCATCTCCTGTTGCTCATATATGGTTTTTGAAGTCACTTCCTTCAAGAATTGGAGCATTATTAGATATGTCTCTTAGAGATATCGAAAGTATTTTATATAGTGATAATTATGTTGTAATAGATCCTCTTGTTTCCTCTTTTGAAAAAGGTGAAATTATTAGTGAGAAAGCTTATAATGAAGCTAAAGATAGCTATGGGGTCGATAGCTTTATAGCTATGCAAGGTGTTGAAGCTATAAGAGAATTGCTAATACGCCTTGATTTACATGAAATTAGGAAGAATTTAAGACAGGAGTTAGAGTCTGTTGCTTCTGAAATGAGAAGAAAGAAAATTATAAAGAGATTACGTATTGTTGAAAATTTTATCAAGTCTGGAAACAGACCTGAGTGGATGATACTTACAGCTATACCTATTTTACCACCTGACTTGCGTCCCTTGGTATCGCTTGAAAGTGGTCGACCTGCAGTTTCTGATTTAAATCATCATTATAGAACTATTATTAATAGAAATAATAGATTGAGAAAATTGTTAAGTTTGAATCCTCCTGAGATTATGATTCGTAATGAGAAAAGAATGTTACAAGAGGCAGTTGATTCTCTTTTTGATAATAGTCGTCGTAATGCTCTGGTAAATAAAGCTGGCGCTACTGGGTATAAAAAGTCTATTAGCGATATGCTGAAAGGAAAGCAAGGTCGTTTCCGTCAGAATCTTTTAGGAAAAAGGGTAGATTATTCTGGGCGTTCTGTAATAGTTGTTGGTCCAACTTTAAAACTAAATCAGTGTGGATTACCGAAAAGAATGGCTCTTGAGTTATTCAAGCCTTTTGTTTACTCAAGGCTTAAAATATATGGAACCGCTCCAACTATTAAATTTGCTAGTAAGTTAATAAGAGCAGAAAAGCCAGAAGTCTGGGATATGCTTGAAGAAGTAATAAAAGAGCATCCTGTTTTACTAAATAGAGCGCCTACGCTACACAGGCTTGGTATTCAGGCTTTTGAGCCAGTCCTTATTGAAGGTAAAGCAATACAGCTTCATCCACTTGTTTGTACAGCATTTAACGCTGACTTTGATGGTGATCAAATGGCAGTACATGTGCCAATTTCATTGGAAGCTCAACTTGAAGCTAGAGTGTTGATGATGTCAATTAATAACGTTTTAAGTCCTTCTAATGGAAGACCGATTATAGTTCCTAGTAAAGATATAGTGCTTGGTATATACTACCTAACTTTACAGCAACTTAAGAAGGATGATTTACCACTTTTTTGTGCTTTTTGTGAAGTTGAGCATTCCTTAAACAACGGTACTCTGCATATTCATTCTCATATAAAGTACAAAATGGAACACATCAATAGCGATGGAAACATTCAGTATAAAACTATTTGTACAACTCCTGGACGTTTAATATTATGGCAGATTTTTCCTAAACATGAGAATCTAAGCTTCGATTTAATAAATCAGGTATTAACAGTTAAGGAAATAACTAGTATTGTTGATTTAGTATATCGTAGCTGCGGTCAAAGTGCTACAGTGGTATTTTCTGATAAATTGATGACACTTGGCTTTGAGTATGCTACATTTTCTGGTACTTCTTTTAGTCGTTGCGATATGGTCATACCTGAAACTAAAGCTACACACGTTGATTATACAAGGGGTGAAATTAAGAAATTTTCTGCACAGTATCAAGACGGACTAATCACTAAAAGTGAGAGGTATAACAAAGTTATAGATGAGTGGTCTAAGTGCACAGATATAATAGCGAATGATATGTTAAAAGCGATATCTGTGTATGATGAAAATAGTAAGTACAATTCAATATATATGATGGTTAGCTCAGGTGCAAGAGGTTCTACTTCCCAGATGAAGCAGTTAGCAGGAATGCGAGGGTTAATGACCAAACCTTCTGGTGAAATTATAGAAACACCTATAATTTCTAATTTTCGCGAAGGATTAAATGTATTTGAATACTTTAATTCTACTCACGGTGCGCGTAAAGGTTTAGCTGATACTGCACTTAAAACTGCAAACTCTGGATACTTAACTCGTCGCTTGGTTGATGTATCTCAAAATTGCATAGTTACAAAACATGACTGTAAAACGAAAAATGGCCTTATTGTAAGAGCTATAGTTGAAGGTAGTACTATAGTTGCATCTCTAGAGAGTGTTGTACTGGGTAGAACAGCTGCAAATGATATATATAACCCAGTAACCAAAGAGTTATTATTAAAAGCAGGGGAATTAATTGATGAAGGTAAAGTAAAGCAAATCAACATTGCAGGTCTTGATGCTATAAAAATTAGATCGCCTTTAACTTGTGAAATAAGTCCTGGTGTGTGTTCTTTGTGTTATGGAAGAGACCTTGCAACTGGTAAAATTGTTTCAATAGGTGAAGCAGTTGGTGTTATCGCTGCTCAATCTGTTGGAGAGCCAGGTACTCAGTTAACGATGCGTACTTTCCATATAGGTGGGGTAATGACTAGAGGTATTGAATCCTCAAATATTATAGCTTCTATTAATGCTAGAATAAAACTAAACAATAGTAATATAATTATAGATAAAAACGGAAATAAAATTGTGATAAGCCGTTCCTGTGAAGTCGTTTTAATTGATAGCCTTGGTAGTGAAAAATTGAAGCACAGTGTGCCTTATGGTGCTAAACTTTATGTAAATGAGGGTGAGTTAGTAAAAATTGGTGATAAAGTTGCGGAATGGGATCCGTATACACTACCTATTATTACGGAAAAGAGTGGTACAATATCTTACCAGGATTTAAAAGATGGAATTTCAATCACTGAAGTGATGGATGAATCTACAGGAATATCAAATAGAGTAGTAAAAGATTGGAAATTGCACTCTGGTGTAGCTAATTTACGTCCTCGTATTGCACTGCTTGATGATAATGAAAAAGTAATAACACTTTCAAGTGGTGTGGAAGCATGTTACTTTATACCAGTTGGTGCAGTGCTTAATGTACAGGATGGCCAAAAGGTTCATGTAGGTGATGTTATCACAAGAACGCCGAGAGAGTCAGTTAGAACTCGTGATATTACTGGTGGCTTGCCTAAGGTTATAGAATTATTTGAAGCACGTCGTCCTAAAGAGCATGCTATCGTTAGTGAAATAGATGGCTATGTAACGTTCTCTGAAAAAGACCGTAGAGGAAAACGCAGTGTAGTAATTAAACCTGTAGATGAGCAAGCTTCTCAAGTTGAGTATTTAGTATCAAGAAGTAAGCATGTAATAGTCAATGAAGGTGATTTTGTGCGTAAAGGTGATTTATTGATGGATGGCGATCCTGATCTTCATGATATTCTACGTGTGCTTGGGTTAGAAGCGTTAGCACACTATATGATTTCTGAAATACAGCAAGTTTATAGATTGCAGGGTGTGCGCATAGATAACAAGCATTTAGAAGTGATCTTAAAGCAAATGCTACAAAAAGTAGAAATTACCGATCCTGGTGATACTATGTACTTAATTGGAGAAAATATCGACAGGCTGGAAATTGATAGAGAAAATGATGCTATGAATAACTCTGGAAAACGACCTGCTCATTATCTTCCTATTCTGCAGGGAATTACTAGAGCAAGCCTTGAAACTAATTCCTTTATTTCTGCTGCCTCTTTCCAAGAAACAACAAAAGTACTTACGGAAGCAGCATTTTGCGGAAAGAGTGATCCTTTGAGTGGGTTAAAAGAAAATGTTATAGTAGGAAGGTTAATTCCTGCTGGTACGGGTCTGATTATGAATAAGGTGAAAGCACTTTCGCTTTGTGAAAATATAGATAAATATGAAAAATATTTTGATATTGAGACTTATGACGAAAAATTGCTGAGTGATAATAGTTATCAATTACATTCTGATGAAGAAGAGAGTGTGGTGGCATCGCACTATGATCAGTCAAATTGAATATAGCTAATGAGGTAGTATGTTTAATCTGTTTTTAACTAAAAAAATCAATTATATTTTCTTTCACTTCTGTGCTGTCTATTATGTTATTTACTCTTACACGAAATTCAGATGAGTTTTGAAGACCGCTACTGTACCATCCTATATGTTTGCGGGCCATCTTTATTCCTGTATCGCTTCCATAGTACTCAAGAATACTGTCATAATGCTTGAGTATTATGCTTAATCTCTCTGAGGCTGTTGGCTCAGAAACTTTATTTCCACTCAAAAAGTTTATTGCTTGATTAATCAGCCAAGGTTTGCCGTAAGCACCACGACCTATCATTACTCCATCTGCCCCAGATTCTTTAAGTGCACTTTGAACATCATTCAAACTCTTAATATCTCCATTTACTATAACTGGAATTTTTACCTGCTCTTTAACATTTCTAACGAATTTCCAATCTGCTTGACCATTATAAAGCTGTGCCCTTGTCCTTCCATGTACAGTAATCATCTTTGCTCCCAAATCTTCTGCAATTTTTGCCAAGCGCGGAGCATTACGATTTTCGTCATTCCATCCAGTACGCATTTTTACTGTAACTGGCACACTCACTGCCTTGACTACAGCTTCTATTATCTCAGCAGCCTTTTTTTCATCACGCATAAGTGCTGACCCTGCGTAACCGTTTACAACTTTTTTAACTGGACAACCAAAATTTATATCTATGATTTTTGCACCCATGCCCTCATTTAACTTTGCAGCTTCCGCCATAACATCAGGCTCACAACCAGCAAGTTGTACAGCGGTTAGTTCATCGACTTTTGCTTTTTGCATGCTCTGGCGAGTTTGCATGATCATAGCTCTGCTTGCAATCATTTCTGAGACTAGCAAACTTGCACCAAGTTTCTTTACAATACTCCTAAATGGATAGTCGGTCACTCCAGACATTGGCGCTAAAATAACTGGAGAATCAATCGTCAAACTTCCTATTTGTAGGGACATAGATTTTATAGATTAATTACTTAAGTCCAAACGTCTTGCACACGTTGTAATAACATTTTGAATAATCGAACTTATGGTAGATTGTGCCTCCTCTTTCTTACTATCTTCAGAAATGAGCTGCTGTATAGTATCATGTAAAATTCCACCTTCAGCAATGGATTCTTTCCACTCTTCATCCTCCATAAGTGCTTTTGCGAACTCTCTTCTCTTCTCGTGCAATTGTCCTGGCCTAGGCTTGTACTTTGATAACTCTCTGTCAATTTCATCAAATGATTTATCCTCGTTGAGCATTTCCGTAATCCTATGAGCATTTTCTAAAGCAAATACTCCACAATTACAGCCATCTTTTTGCCGATCAACCGCAGAACTCTTTATGCTATCATTTCCTATCTCTAAGGTTTCCTGCAATATGCCCACTATATAACTAGTATCAATTGGCTTACTAACTAACTTATTTCTATATTCTCTTGCATGACCTAATGTTTTTTCAACATCATCTTTTTTCTCTTTAAGGCTAGCATTATCTGGATTATTTTCTCTTTTCCGTATTAAACTTCCCACCTCATTATTTAAGGGTACTAGACACTTCTCAGCAATCTCATTAGCAAGACTTATATCGTCTTTTACCTTTCCTTCAATCTCATTTGGTAATTTATTACCAAATGAGTCACAATAATAAGCTCTAAATTGTCTGTTACCATTACATGTGACTATCAGTGTTACCCAGTGATTTCCTCCTAAATTAATAATCGAGGCAAAGATTTTTTTTGTGTTCCCTTGTTCTATTTTATACTCTTTCAGTTTTGAGTTTAAAGTACTCACATCACCAGGAATACAAAAAAGTACATTGCCACTTGAATTTTCTGAATAGTTATATACAGCTCTTGCAATATGAGAAATATCATGTTCTTGTAGCCAGTAATAGTAATTTTCTCTATTTGTCTGATGCATAAGAGTTTGTAAATCTTCATGAAACTCTTTGCCACCCAAACCACTATCTCCTGAAGCATTAGAATTTCTACGACTATTGTTACTTGAGGCAGGTTCACTTCCTGGTACAATACCACTATCCCCATCTGGGGTTTTTGGATTTCCTTGATTATTTACAGCTTGCTCTTGCTTTGGTGATTTTAATAGCTCATCAGTTTTAGCATCGCTTTCTTTTCCCTCTGAAACTCCTTTTCCATCAACATAATCTTTTACCAAGTAAAATAAAGGTTCAATAACCATCTTGTATGTTGCTGTAAGCACTATTCCCATTAAAATCCAAACTATAGGGTTGGAGATGAGCGTAGCAAGTGGTAAGGTTAAGAGGAAAGATCCCATTATCAATCCCAAACAGCCAATGGTAAATGTAGTCGCCAAATATATACAAAAAGCGTAGACAGCAAATCTTCCACTAGCCTTAAGTTTAGTGAAGTGAGTACTCTCTTTAGATTTATTGTATCTTTCTATGATGGCTAACATATTATATTTCACGTTTATCAATTCTAGCAAATTATGAAGGTAAAATCAATATTAGCATTTATATGTAAAAATATTGAGCATTCAAAGCTTTTGAAGTAGAGTAATGATGTTAGTAATAGCACAACATATGCATGATATAGAACATATACGCAAAAACCCTAAAGGATTTGAAAAAGCAATAAAAAGCAGAGGAGTGAAAGAATTTACTGCAAAAGAAATATTAGATGTTGATGATGAAAGAAGATTACTGACTACTACATTGCAAGATTTAAATAGGCAGCGCAATGAAATCACAGAGGAAATAAAGAAGCTTAAAATGAGCAAGAGCCCCTGTGAAAATGATGTAGAAGTGTCAAGAAACATAACAAATGAGATAAAAGCAATCAGCTTAAACGAGCAAACGGAGAAAGATAACTTAATGAAGATCTTATCTAACTTACCAAATATCCCTGCACAAAACGTGCCAATAGGTGAAGATGAGAGCTCCAACGTAGAAATCAGAAAATATGGAGAAAAAAGGCAATTTAGTTTTATGCCAAAATTTCATTATGAACTCGGAGAAAGGTTAGGCTTGATGGATTTTGAACAAGCAGCAAAAATTTCTGGATCAAGGTTTACAATACTAAAAGGACAGTTAGCTAAGCTTGGACGAGCATTAATAAATTTTATGCTGGAAACACATGTTAATGAATTTGGTTATACTGAAGTGCATCATCCAGTTTTAGTAAAGGATAGGGCGATGTATAATGTTGGTCAACTACCAAAATTTTTTGATGATTCATATTTAACTACCGATAAATTAAGATTAATTCCCACAAGTGAAGTAGTTTTAACAAATTTAGTTGCTGACAAAATAATAGAAGAAAAAGAACTGCCTATTCGTTTTACTGCATATTCAGAATGTTTTCGTAAAGAAGCTGGTAGCACAGGACGAGATACAAGAGGTATGATAAGGCAACACCAATTTGGTAAAGTGGAGTTGGTAAGCATCACAACTGAAGACCAGTCAAATGATGAGCTTGAACGCATGACAAATGCTGCTGAGGAAATATTAAAAAAATTAGAACTACCGTATAGAATAATGCTGCTTTGTAGTGGTGATATGGGCTTTGCTGCACAAAAGACTTATGATATAGAGGTATGGTTACCTGAGCAAAATAAGTACAGAGAAATATCAAGCTGCTCAAATTGCGGTACGTTCCAGGCAAGAAGAATGAACACTAAATACTTCTTAGAAACTGACAGAAAAACAAAAAAATACGTTCACACTTTAAACGGCTCAGCTTTAGCCATAGGAAGAACAATTGTTGCCATAATGGAGAACTATCAAAATTCCGATGGGTCAGTTACAATACCAAACGTGTTGCAAAGATACATGAGTAATGATACTGTTATAAGCAAACAATAATTTTGACATATAGAAAAGCGAGGAAATAAAGATGAAGGTTCTGGTTATAGGTTCTGGTGGGCGTGAGCATGCTTTACTTTGGGCTTTAAAGAAGTCTCCTACCTTGACTAAGTTATATGTTACTCCTGGTCGCCCGGCCATGGAAAATTTTGGAGTTCTTGTGAATATAAATATTCAAGATTCAGTGGATGTTACACAATTTTGCAAGAAAGAAAATATAGAGCTAGTGATTATTGGTCCAGAGCAGCCGATAATTAATGGGCTTGCTGATGATTTAACTGCGGAGGGGATAAACGTTTTTGCTCCAAGTCAAGCAGCTGCAAAACTTGAGGCATCAAAGTCTTTTACGAAGGAACTATGTAAACAATATGGTATACCGACCGCCAAGTATGAACGTTTTATTGATGAAAGGTTAGCTAAAAATTTTGTCCGTAGTAATAAAATAAAATTTCCGCTTGTAATTAAAGCAAATGGAATTGCAGCAGGGAAAGGCGTCATAATATGCCACACAGAAAATGAAGCTTTTTCAGCAATAGATTCAATGCTAGTGGAGAAAAATCTTGGTGAGTCAGGTGAAGAAATAATCATAGAAGAGTTTTTAATTGGAGAGGAAGTAAGTTTTTTTGCTCTTATTGATGGGTTGAAGGTAGTAACCCTTGGGTGTGCAAAAGATTACAAGAGAGTTGGTGAAAATAACGAGGGACAAAATACTGGAGGCATGGGGTCATACTCATCACCTTCGATTATAAGTAAGGAGATGGAGCAAAAAATTATCCAAAAAATAATATATCCTACAATTCAAGCACTGACTAACATGGGAACATCCTATAAAGGCGTACTCTTTGCTGGTTTAATGATTTGCAAAGATAGTCCAAAGCTTCTTGAGTATAATGTTAGGTTTGGGGATCCGGAAATACAATCTATTTTACCTAGACTTGATCCAAATTGTGATTTGTTAAAGTTGATGTTGTCAGTTGCAGAAGGCAAGTTAAATACAAAAATGGTGGAGTTTAATCACAAAACTACAGTTTGTGTAGTTGTTGCAAGTAAAGGCTATCCTGGTGATTATCAAAAAGGAGAGGTAATTAAAGGATTGGATAAAATTGAAAACATTCCTGGTGTGCTAGTTTTTCATGCTGGTACTAAGTTGGATGAAAGTGGTAATTGGATTTCCGATGGCGGAAGGGTGCTAAATATAGTAGGAGAAGGAAATACTGTGGAAGAAGCTAAAAGTAAAGTGTACTCAGCGTTAAATTTTCTAGAATGGTCAGGTGGGTTCTTCAGGTATGATATTGGTAGTTAATTTAGCTCATGCAGAAACAAAAAAAGTCACTTTGTAAGCAGTAAACTAAAGAAAAACATGATATCTGTTCAGATTCATGTGAAACCAGTGCTTCTTTTCTTGTCATGAAAGTAGCTGACACTGGGATCCAGGTTGATGAAAGCACACTAGCATAGAAAGTGGTTACAACGTTTTCGATGAGATTATATGGAAAACTGGATTCCAGCGGGCTTTGTTGCATAGGTCAAATAAAAAGAACTGGCAGTTACTGACAAAATTCACTATAAGACAAGCATTTAACCTACTAAAGAAAAATATGCCACAAAAAATGAGAGTCAGTAACTGCCATGAATATAACAAATTTCTCCAAGAGAGGGGAAATATTTTTTATTACGTCAATGATGCCATAGAAAATTGGTACGAAAAAGGTCCAAAAATGGCTGGTGGCAACTATATTTATAGCGATAAGGTCGTGATTCTGGTTCACATAATAACTTATTTATTTAGAATAGGTCTGAGACAAACAGCGGGATTTATAGCAGGGTACCTTGAGCAAGTAAGGAAAAACTTGCAAGTTATTAGCTATTCCCAGGCCTCAAGAAGGCTTAAAAAAACTTAACATCAAAATTAATGATCGAAGACATGATAAAAATAATACAGAAGATATTGAGATTGCCATAGATAGTACTGATCTACAATAATATTCCAGGTCATAGCAAGGCAAATGGTACAGATAGAAAGTATCGCCGCTATGAGCAAACAAGAAAACTGCATGTAATGCTAGAGATAGGTAGCAAAAAAGTTATAGCAGCAAAATACAGTGGCGGAGTTTATTCTGACCACTATGGAGCATGTGATCTTAT